>JAFDGP010000114.1 GCA_019309245.1 Deltaproteobacteria bacterium
AGAAAGGGACCCCGGCCATGAAACTCTCCACAAGAAGCCGCTATGGGCTCAGGATGTTGCTGGACATGGCACAACACAGCGGTGACGGGCCTGTTCAGATCGGCAGCATCGCAAAACGTCAGGATATCTCGGTGAAATATTTGGAGCAGCTCATTATACCGTTAAAAAAAGCCAATTATATCAGGAGCATCCGTGGTCCTAAAGGCGGGCACCTGTTGGCCAGGTCCCCGGATGAGATTACCGTCGGCGAGATCGTGGATTTGTTAGAGGGCGGGGTCAGTTTGGCTTCGTGCATTGAGCAACCTGGGATTTGTGACCGGCATGGTGACTGTGTCACGCGTGCGATCTGGGAAGAAGCGACCCGGGCGATGCACGAGCGGCTTGATGTCATTACTTTGGCTGAGATGATGAAGAGGACTGTGCGGGAAAGTGTGGGCGGAAAGCCGAAAAAGGCGACTGGCGCGATCAGGAAACGCCGCCCACGGAAGCCGTAACTTGTGTCGAGGGCGCGATGTCCACACAGCACTTGATTTTAGGAGAACTGACTGATTTCATTACGGGCCGAACCGTGGCCGACACCCACGACGAACGCGCCAGACAAAAAATTGCGCGATTTCTGGTTGAGGAAAAAGACTATGCCAAAGACGAGATCGAAACGCGATGTGCCCTTGATCTGACATTAAACGGCGAAACCGGAGTGGTCACGGTGGATTTCTTGATCCGTCTGGGTAGACGCGCCTTTGCGATCGTGATGTTTGGCCCGGGGTCTGTGGTGACTCGAGAACGTTCCACGCTGGCGGCGGCCCGGCTGGTCGACCCGTATGCGGTCCCGTTGGCGATGGTGACGAACGGACAAGAGGCCGAGATTCTGGAAACGGCGTCCGGGAAGGTGGTGGCAACGGGGCTTGACGGTTTTCCTTCCAGGGGCGAAGCCGAGCGTTTTCTTAAAACCCTGGTTCCCGAGAGACTGAGCGAAGAACGGCTGGACAAGGAGAAGAGAATCCTGTTCGCTTTTGAAGTCCTGGCGGAGCGTGAGTGCGATGAATTCACGTGCAGTCTTTGGCCATGACCCCAGAAAACGTTCATAAGGCAGCCGTCTTCGGCGGGGATTGCGCCGAACGTATAGCCGTGCTTCACTGCACATGCCGGGACTGCCGATGGGCGGACGAGGAGTTGATCGGAGAAGAGCCGCTCTTGATTCGGGTTGAGGCGCGGCCGTATGCGGTGATCATGCGCACGCCCGGAGAAGAGGACTTTCATGCGGCGGGCTTTTGTCTGACCGAAGGGTTGGTGGATCGGCCCGAAGACATCACGTCGTTGTGTTACTGTGACCAAAAAGAGGCAAACGCAATTGACGTGGCGCTTGCTCCGGCCAGACAGCGCCTTGTGCGGGACCTGTTGGAGCGCCGGGGATTTGTGAGTCAGACCAGTTGCGGGCTGTGTGGAAAAGAGCTTATTGAAGACCTTTGCCAGCGTCTTTTGCCCAGCTCAGATGCCGGCCGTGTCTCCGTGGAGCAGGTGCTTGACTGTGTGGGCGTGCTCTCGGGACGCCAGCGGCTTTATGGACGGACACGAGGGTCTCATGCCGCAGCCCTGTTCGACACCGACCTTGAGGTGCTGGCTGTTTCCGAAGACGTAGGACGGCACAATGCCCTTGACAAGGCCATCGGCAGGGTGTTTGTGGAGGGATCCATTGACAAGGGGTTTTTGGGAGTGCTGTCGTCACGAATCAGTTATGAACTGGTCCAGAAGGCCGCCCGGGCCCGGCTTGCGATGCTGGTTGGCATGTCCCGGCCCACGGCACTGGCTGTGGCACTGGCCGGACGGCTCAATATGACACTGGCGTGTGCGGGCAAAGACCGCGAGGTGCTGGTCTTCTGCGGGCGACGCCGTCTGTTGACAGGTAAAAACTGAAAGGGCCGGGGGCACCGCGCTGTCTTTGGTTCCGGCTTGTCCGGCGCCAGGCGCGGCTGGACGCGCAAAATGTCGCCCTATAAATGAAAGCAACGAGTTTTGCAAAGGTCTCGCGGAGGGCCGGTCCTGCCGGCCCTTTTTATAAAATGTTGCCGAATGCAAAAAGTGAAGCGTTGACGGCATGATATATACCGGATACCGGAGAAGACTTTTTCAAGGCCAAAATCTTTAGGCCGTGGTGTCGTGATACGAGAATCATACAAGAATACCGCCCGGTTCTTTTGGGCCGGGCGTGTGCTCATGGTCGTGGTGGGCCTTGTATTTGTGGCAGCCGCCCTGGTGAAATCCTCGGATATGGAGCTCTTTGTTCGCCAGATCAGGGCATATGGAATTGTGGTTGACCGGCCGCTCGTGGTCATCGGGGCCTGGGTGCTGGTCGCAATGGAGCTGGGTCTGGGCGCGGCGTTGATGACGGGGTTTCGGCCCAGGGGCATGCTGTGCGCCACGACGGTGCTTCTATTATTTTTTTTCGGCATTACAGGATGGGCCTGGTTTTCCGGCACGGCTGATGAATGTGGCTGTTTTGGCGCCTGGTTTGAAAGAACACCCGGCCAGGCGGCGGTGGAAGACCTGGTGCTGGTAGCCGCGACTCTGCTGGCGTGGGCGTGTCTTGGCGACGTAAGGGGTGCACGGACTTCCTGGAAAAAATGGACGGTCGTTGCTGCGACCGTGGCAGGGCTGGCGTTGCCCGCGGCCTTTGGGCTTCCGCCGGTATCCGAAAACGCCCGATCCTCTGTGGAGTTTTCATCCGGCAATCTGGGCCACTTTGCAATCGAAGGTGTGGACCCGCTCGCCTTGCATACCGGGACATACCTTGTCGTCATCATGGGCACGGGTTGCGAGCATTGCCGGGCTTCGGTACCCCAAATCAATGCGCTGGCTGATACCCCGGGACTTCCTCCCATTATTGCACTTTGTATGGATGATGAGCCGGCCCGCACTCGATTCGTGCAGGAGTTCGGGGCGTCCTTTCGTCTTGGAAAGATTTCCGAAGACGTTTTCTGGCGGCTCCTTGGAGATGCCGAGATGCCCCGGACCCTGTTGACCCGAAACGGCCGAATCGAACGATCCTGGGATGGAAAAATTCCGGAGGCCGAGGCCATCGCACACGCCGTCGCACAACCCCATCATCTTGGCAATGGTCGACCCTCTTAAGAAACTCAATTCAAATTTTGGGACAAAAAACTTTTGTTTTTTGCACCGCCTACCCGGCTTGTGTGCCAAAAGGCTGGCATGATTCCTGCTTAATATCGCCATGGACGCCCCTTGCGGCCGATCTGTATGGTTCGCGGCACCGCAGGGGGTTAACGCTCAATCCCACAAGGTCGGGATCACACCGACAGGGGGTTGAAAGGAGATCGATCCATGGGAAGTTTCTTGATCGGGATGCGTCGCGGGGCCTCGGAAATGATCTCTTGTCAAACTGTTTCCAGGGATAGATCTTTCGGACGATCTTTTGTGGAGCGCATGGGGTGGACCCGGCGGCGGTCGGCGAGCTGGAGTCGACTTGTGATTCCATTGGCGTTAACCATGTTGATTATGGACGTTTCTATGGGAAACGCCCAGAGACGATACCCGATCCGTGACTGTATTGTCCTTGGCATGTCGACAGCCTTGAGTGGCCCGGCGGCCAAGCTCGGCCTGAACATGGCTGAAGGGGTGAAGGCGGCGATCGAGGAGTTCAACCGTTCCGGAGGCATTCATGGACGAAACCTGCGGTTGATCGTGCTTGATGACGGTTATGAACCCGTGCGGACGGTGCCCAACATGCGGCGGCTGGTGGAAAAGGAACGGGTGCTTGCGGTGGTGGGCAACGTGGGAACCCCCACGGCCGTGGTTGCGATTCCGATCGCCAATGCCTCTCGCACCCCGTTTGTCGGGGCATTTACCGGGGCCGGCATCCTGCGTCGAAAGCCTCCGGACCGCTACGTGATCAACTACAGGGCCAGTTACAATGAAGAGGTCACGGCCATGGTCAATGCGCTCATGGAGTTTGCCCGGCTTAAGCCGGAGCAGATCGCATTTTTCACCCAACGGGACGCCTACGGGGATGCGGGTTTTGCCGCCGGGATTCGGGCCCTGAAAGACCACGGGCTTCACGACGAACACCTCATTGTCCACGGCCGTTACGAACGCAATACCGTGGCTGTGGAAAATGCTTTGGCTGAAATCATCATGGCCGAGCCTCAACCCAGGGCGGTTATTATGGTGGGGGCCTACGCACCCTGCGCCGCATTCATCATGCTTGCAAGAAACAACGCGTTGAACGCCTTATTTCTCAACGTGTCCTTTGCGGGCGCCGAACCCCTGGCCAAGGCACTTGGGCCAGCAGGGGACGGGGTGATCGTGACCGAGGTGGTCCCGCACTATGATGAAAACCTCCCCATTGCCGGTGAATACAAAAAAGCACTCAAGGCGCTCAATTTGTCTGGGGGGCCAAGTTGTGCTTCTTTGGAGGGCTATATTGCCATGCGCATGCTCGGACTTGCACTGACGTCCATCAAAGGGCGATTGACCCGGGAGGCGGTTGTGGACGCCCTGGAGGCCCTGGGCGAATTCGACCTGGGCCTGGGGGTGCCCCTCCGGTTGGGGCCTTCGCAACACCAGGCCTGTCACGTTGTGTGGCCCACCATGCTGAAGTCGGGAAAAGTGGTGCCCTTTGAGTGGAAAACACTGGCCGTTCTCGGCAAAGGAAAACGGCATGACTGAGAAAAAAATCGAGATGCAAAAAACAAATACAACAACAATGATCGGCCTGGTGGTATTGCTCGGCCTTGGGGCTTGCACCATCATGTTCGGGATCGTTTCCTGGACGTTGTCCAGTCTGCGTGCGGATCGTGAAGGTCTTGATCGACTTCAAGCGGACATGAGCCATATGGTCACCGCGCTGGACACATACCAGATACAGGCCCGGCAGGATATCTCCGCGCTGTTGTCCGAGACCGGCGCACCGCATTCCGACAGCCACCATGCCGACAGGCTTTACCAGGTCATCAACAGCTACCAGTCTCGCGCCCCGGGACACGCCCAGGGGGTGACCGCGGCTGCAGCCCGGTTGCGGGGAAATATCGCGGCGGTGGAAGAGATGCGCAAGGATTGCCTGGATTGGAACAGACGACAGTCCAGGCTGGTCTCGGACTTTCCCGTGGTCCGACAAAAAGTAAACCATATCCTGGCCGAGATGCGCTCCGCCGTTGCCAGCGCAGAAGGCCGGGTCCGATTGGGCCGAGCCATTGAAGTCCGACGGTATCACGAGGCAAAAGGCAGGCGTGTTCAAGGGCTGGCACGGAAGATTATCCAGGATATCGGCTCAGAAGCGGGCCTCGCTGCAACCAAGACGGAGTTGGCGGACCTTGCCTTGTTGAGCGAACGCTTGGTGGGCGAAGACGAGCCCGACCACCTTGCGGACCTCCGGGGCAATCAGTTCAAGCCCGCGCTGAATCGGCTGGAAGGGATCCTGAGCCGGTTGGAGGGGGTAAAGCTGTTGCCGTCGGTGATTCGGACGTCTTTGCTGGTTGAACTGGAAAGCGCTCTTTTTGGCCAGTCTTTGCAAACGGACGTAGCCGGGCGACAGGATGGCGTTTCCAAAGGACTCTATGGCCTGTGCTGGGATCGGCTGGCCCTCAGAAAAGAGGGCCGGCAGCTCCAAAAGCGGGCCATGGGCTTGTTTGACGCCTTTGGGGCCGCAAGGCAGCGGCTGGTAGAAGAAGTGGAACGCCATGCGAACTATACGGCCGCCAGCGCTGAAAAAAGGCTGCGGCGTGCCTGGTTGTTTATGTTGATGGTCGGCATGGCGTGTATGGGGCTTTTCCTTACCCTGGCCGGAAGGATCGCCCGCACCGTTAAGAATCAAGTCGTTGCCATTGAGGAAGCAAATGCGGATCTTACAGCGGAGGTTTCCCGACGCCGCCGGGTTGAAGGGGCACTTCGTCGGAGCGAAGAAGCATTGCGCGGAGCCAAAGACCAGTTAGAGGTGCGTGTAGAGGAACGCACCGCCGAACTGGAGGAGGCGAACCAAAGACTCAAGGCCCAGGTAAGAAAACGAAAACGCATAGAAGAAGAGCTGCGGCTCAGAGGAAAGGAACTGGCCGAGGCCCTGGCTTCTGCCCAAAAGGCCCGCGAGCTGGCTGAAAATGAAAGAGACAAGTCAAAAAGTATGCTGGCCGAGGTTTCCGAGAGCAAACGCCGGTTGGAGATATTGATTTCAGACGCAACGGCCAGGGAAATGCGCATGATAGAACTCAAGCGGGAAGTCAACGCCTTGCTGGCGCAGCTGGGAAAGCAAGGAAAATATAATGCCCCTGCCCAGGTCGATTCCTTCCTGTCAACAGGGCAACCCCCAAACGTGGGGTTGTCATAAGTTTCCGAAGAAGTGCCGCGGCCGGCGGTGTCCCTGCCACCCGCGTGTCTGTTGCTTACGGTTTTTCCAATCCATACCCGCCGTTTTTTCCTGAGAAGTTGTAACCACGCTTTTTCGCTGTGCTGTTCTTTAAAAAAAATGTTATTTACTTGATCTAGGTCAAGGCGGAATCCTTCAAGCTGTTCTAATCTTTTTTCAAACGTGATTAAAACCAAATGCTTCCTGCATGCCGAGACGAAAACCCCGGCAGGGTGGTCTTTTCAGGGAAGCCGGAAAGGGGGACAGCGATGTTTTGTTACCAATGTGAACAGACGGCCAAGGGGCAGGGGTGTACCAAAGTCGGGGTCTGTGGCAAACAGCCCGATGTAGCGGCCTTGCAGGACCTTTTGGTTTACGCACTGAAAGGATTATCCCTGATTGCGGTGGCCGGCCGAAAGGTTGGTGTGACCGATGAGGGGGTGAATGGGTTCACATGCGAGGCCATGTTTTCCACCTTGACCAACGTAGATTTCGATCCGGAGCGTTTCGTGGCGCTCATTAAGCAATGCGTCCGGCTCAGGGAGTCGCTCAAAGAGGCGGTTCTGGCGGCTGGGGGCGACGTGGATTTTCCGGAGGGACCCGCGGCCTTCCAGCCGAAGCCCACGCTGGAGGGCCTTGTCAGCGAGGGCGAGTCCGTGGGTCTGAAATCCGATCCTGACTTTAATGCGGACATCGCCGCCCTACAGCATACGATGCTGTTCGGGATCAAGGGGGTGGCGGCTTATGCGGACCATGCGCGGATCCTTGGCCGGGAAGATGACGGGGTCTATGCCTTTGTTCATGAAGGCCTGGCGGCTACTCTCGATGCAGGGCTGACCCTGGAAGACTGGGTGAACCTGGTGCTCCGGTGCGGTGAGGCAAATCTGAAAGCCATGGCGCTCTTGGATGCGGCCAACACAGGGGCTTACGGACACCCGGTGCCGACCCGCGTTTCCCTGGGGGCGAAAAAGGGAAAGGCGATTCTGGTCTCCGGACACGACCTCAAGGACTTGGAGGACATCCTGAAACAAAGCGAGGGCAAAGGGATTTATGTGTACACCCACGGAGAGATGCTCCCGTGTCACGGCTATCCGGGGCTGAAAAAGTATGCCCACTTTTACGGACACTACGGCACGGCCTGGCAGAACCAGAGGCGGGAGTTCGCAGATTTTCCCGGCGCGATCGTGATGACCACCAACTGCATTCAAAAACCCCGGGTTGCCTACCAGGACCGTATCTTTACCACCGGCCTGGTGGGATGGCCCGGGGTTGTTCACATTGCAGACAAAGATTTTTCGCCCGTGATTGAAAAGACTTTGGCCCTGCCGGGGTTTCCCAAAGATATCCCCGGCAAGGACGTGATGTGCGGGTTTGGTCGAAATGCCGTCATGGAGGTTGCAGACAAGATTATCGAAGCGGTTAAGTCGGGTGCGATCCGGCATTTTTTCCTGGTGGCCGGATGTGACGGCGCCAAGCCGGGACGAAACTACTATA
>JAFDGP010000115.1 GCA_019309245.1 Deltaproteobacteria bacterium
GGCACAACCGCTATCCGGGCGGGTCCGGCTGCACTTACCGCCATGGTCGTGCTTGCCAAAACGCAACAAATGAGTAACAGTGCTGACAGTGCTTTTTGCAGGTGGGTTTTCAATCCTGACCTCCCAAAACTGAAAAATTGTCGTGTTTTTTCCGTGACGTCAACAAAACTGAAACACTGGATAATGCCTGAAGATCTACTACCAGCCCCTTTTCGGGCCGTCAATGAAATTGATGTGCCGACCGCGTCCGATGGGTATTGGGCCAAACTGAAATCCCCCTCACTCCCCCTTTTTCAAAGGGGGAAGTTGGAGGAAGGGGGTAGGCTTTTCAAAGGCGACCTTGAGGAAGAAGAGCCAACACAATGAAGTTTGATGTTGTCGTTTTTTTAAGGGTCCTGCTCGTACCGCCGCTGGTTCTGCTGGTGATTGCTGAGGTTGAAAAAGCTTGATGGTGTCCGGTATGCCTGGCTGGCTTCGTAAACAATGGGACCGGCTTACCAGTCCATCCCTGGATTGGGTGCAGGTGGGGGTCACCACAGGGTGCAACGCGGCCTGTATCTATTGTCCGCGGACGTTGCTAAAAAACCGGTGGAAAGACCGGCACATGCCCATGGCGCTGCTTGAGAACCTGATTCCTTTTGTCGGCCGTACGGACCTGGTCTTTTTACAGGGCTGGGGGGAGCCCCTGTTGCATCCCCAACTTTTCGACATGATTCGGCTCTGTAAGAAGCGGGGCAAGCGCGTAGGGTTTACAACCAACGGCCTTTTGCTGACCGAAGAGACCGTGCGGATCCTGGTGGATCTGGATCTTGACGTCCTGGGGGTCAGCCTTGCAGGCACCACGGCAAAGACGCATAACCGGATACGCAAGGGCTGTGATTTTGACCGGGTGATTTCTCAACTCCACAGACTTCAGCAGGTCAAACAGAAAAAAAACAGCCCGACGCCCGTGCTGCACCTGGCCTATCTGATGCTCCGGTCGAATTTCCATGAACTCAACGGCATCGTTCCCCTTGCCGAGAGACTGGGGGCAAGACAGATCGTGGCCAGCCATTTGACATTGCTCATGGACCCTTGTCTTGCGGGTGAGGTGATTTTCCATGATACGGCCCGCCTCCAAGCCTATCGCGAGGCCCTGGAGGCAATTACAAGACGAGCCGAGACAAAGGGCATTGTTTTTGAGCATCATGACCCGGCATTAAGCGAAGCATCCTCAGTGTGCCCGGAAAACGTCGGCCACGCCTGTGTGATCTCCGTTGATGGCGATGTCATTCCCTGTGTCTTTTCCGATCCGGTGCTTTCCCCGGACCGCCCGCATGGGGATGTTCTATCCGGTGCATCCCTTTTTGAGGGGCAAAGCCTCCCGCCAACGTCCATGAGTTTTGGTAACATTCGCAAAGCGAGCCTGACTCGGATCTGGAGGTCGCAGATGTACGCCACGTTCAGGGCGCTGTTTGATCCAAACCGGACCATAGAGGTGAATGCCCTGCCTCGGCCCTGCCGGGATTGCTATATGAGGCGGGTTGTGCGCAAGGGCGGGGGGAGTCAAGATTTTGAAATCCCCCTTGATCCCCCTTTTTCAAAGGGGGAGGCTTAAGGGCGAACGGCTCGTCTCAAAGGGGGGAGGTTTATGGGAGGACCAGCTCCCTTTTTAAGAAGCTCTTGTGGAAAGGGAAAGAAAGGCACGTTTTTGACGATGACCAGTTGGTAGGGTGGGCTGAGCCCACCGAAATGGTCTTGTGCCCCCTTAAAAAAATTATCACGAAAGCACGAAATTGAGAAAACACGAAAAGAAGGCATCGTCGGGCGGCATTTTACATGCCGCCGCTGTCGGTGGGGGCTAATCCCCCCGCCCCACGGGTTTGTCGCCCCGCGGGGAAAAGTCCCTGCATGTCCCCCGCGGAAACAAATAGACCTCGTGCACAGTGCAGCATCCGGCGTCGCCCCTCACACACCCCCACGCGGAACTCAACGTATTTAACCCCGGATAGAGCCTTTCCAGGCTCTGGGCGTCGTTTAGGAAAAAGCGGCAATCTGAACAGGTGGTTTCTTTCATCACAGGCGTGAACGCCCCTGTGCCTTGAGGCTTCCGCTTTATTTTGGGGTCACCAGGGCCGTGGACCAGTAGTGACCGAAGATTAACACCGAGAAAATGAATCCCAGGATCACGTTGACGATGACGCCCATGGTAAAAGCCTTAAAAGGCTTACTGCCGGCAGCCGCGAGTTCTCTGAACCGGGTGGTCAGCCCAATGCTTAAGAAACAGAAAATAAAGCACCAGGTCCTCAAGGCCTTGATGGGTGCGACCAGCATGGGTTTGACCGTCTTGAGATATTCGTCCATGGGATACGGGCTGACCACAGCGGTAATGATCAGGGAGGCCAGGAAAAACCCCAGCACAAACTTGGGGAATCGCCACCAGACCTCCATGGCGTTGGGTTTCTGGCCTAGATCGTCTTTTTCCCACTTGGTTACCGACACAATGGCAAAACCGAAGGCCCAGAGCCCGATCCAGATGTCACGCCCGATGACCTTCATTAAGGTGAAGGCCCGGACTGCGATATCTTCCATGCCGACCATGAGGCCATAGGCCTGGGCGGCTGCGAACCCGGCCGCGTCGGCGAATTCCGAGGTGCCGATCCATGCGCCGGCAATGCCGGCGTGAAGGTTCAGAACCTTGGAGATAAACGGCAGGAAAAAGATCATGATGATTGCCCAAACAATTACCAGGGTGATCGCGACGCACGGATGTTCCTTTTTTGCCCGCACTGCCCCGGCCACCGCAATGGTGCCGGAGACCCCGCAAACAGAGGCGCCTGCGCCCAGGCAGGCTGCCAGGCGCTTGTCCAGCTTGAAGATCTTGGTGGCTGCAAAATAGACTACCAGACACGTGCTGACCGCAATCACCGTTGCCTGGATGATGGCAACGGGTCCGGCGTAGATGATCAGCGTAAACGGCAACGTGGCTCCGAGCAGCACAATGCCCGTCTTGATATAGTATTCCACCCGGAAACCCGCATCCATCCATTTAGGCAGCCTGAAGATGTTGGCGATGAGCAGACCCACCAGAAGCGCAACCAGCGGGGGTTCCAGGTTATATTTGTGCGCCTCTTCCCAGGCGCCTATGGAGAAGATGACCACGGAAATGATATACAGGAAGATAAAGGACGGGAGAAACTGCGAGGTCTTGAACCCCAAAATCCTGCTTGTAATGGTAAACACCACGAGCCAAAAGACAAACTGCAATCCGTACCAGGGCGCCTGGGCACTGAAATGGCCGAACAGTTGATTCAGGGTCGCCCACTTGGCCGGCTTGACCGCCAGGGGCTTCAAGGTCCCGCCGCTGAAATACAGGCCGATGGCCATGAAAATGATCAGCAGCGACAGCCAGATAGCCCACCAGTCCTCCTTTTTGTAAAGCTCACGCCAGCCCAGTTTTTCAACCTGAGGAACCTCACACGCTTGCTTTTCGTCGGTCATGTCCTGCCTCCCTTATGAGTATATGTAGGACCCGTGGATGGACACGAAACTATGAATTGCAAAAGCCTTTTTCCCTATAGTTGCCGGTTGTCTGTCGGAGCTGTTAAACCGCTTATCTCCAACAGGGGCGGCTGTCAAGCGAAAACTCATATGTGAAACTTGCATGAATTCCTAGAAAAAAGGTCCACAACCGACCCCGGTTCCATCAACCGGCTGCCACCCAAAATCCCCCCGTTGTCATCGCTTACAAGGCGGTATTTTTCGCGCTCAGCCGCCGGCCAGTCGGGTCGATTTGCTGAAAGGCGATATGCCCCGCCTTAGGCGGGCTCGGCCGGGATCATACCGCCTTGAGGGAAGGCGAGCCGACTGCCCGGCGGGGCGCAAAGGTCTCAAATGATCAATGCCAAATGATCAATGCCAAATGATCAATGTGAAATGATCAATGCTCTCTTCCCCGGCTTCCGGTTTGCCGGGCCCCAATACCCCCCATTGCTGCCCGGAGCAGCCGCGCGCTGCAAGCCTTGACTTTCTGGTCTGGTCTGACCAGACTATATGCTGTGATCAAAAAAACAGCGGTCATTTGGGAGAGATGCATCAAACAGGCGCTGGGCAAATGGCATCTGATGAAGAGATGGTAAGCCCGGAGAAACCCTTTATTATCATTATCGCCGGTCCCACCGGGGTGGGAAAGACCCGCACCGCGATTTATCTGGCCGAAGCCCTGGGTGCAGAGATCATCAGCGCTGACGCCATGCAGGTGTACCGCCGTATGGATATCGGCACGGCCAAGCCGACAGTCGAGGAGCAGGCCCGCGTCAGGCACCACCTCATCGATATTGTAGAGCCTGACGAGCCCTTCTCGGCAGCGCGGTTCAAACAATTGGCCGATCGTGTAATCAAGCACCTGCACCGTGCCGGGGTTGTCCCTTTTGTGGTGGGGGGAACCGGCCTGTATATCAAGGCCCTGACCAGAGGGTTGTTCGAGGCCGATGAGGTGGATGAATCCATTCGGGCCCGGCTCTTATCGGAGGCTGAAGCCCACGGCACAGCCGCACTCCATGCGCGCCTCAAGAAAGTGGACCGGGAGGCGGCGTGCAGGATTCACCCGAATGACAGTTACCGCATCATCCGTGCCCTGGAGGTCTTTGAGGCCACCGGATGCCCCATATCGTCTCTTCAAAAGCAGCACGGTTTTTCGGATACATCCTACCGGGCCTTGAAGGTGGGGCTTTTCCTGGAGCGGCCCGTCCTGTATGATCGCATTGACAGCCGCGTGGATGAGATGATGGACTCAGGGTTTGTCGGGGAAGTCAGGGGATTGCTTGAACAGGGTTTTAGTCCCGAGCTCAAATCCATGCAGTCTATTGGTTACAGGCATGTGGCCGAGTTCCTGCGGGGGGGGATTTCCCGGGACGACATGGTCGAACAATTGAAACGCGACACCCGGCGCTATGCAAAGCGTCAGCTCACATGGTTTCGCGCGGACCCTGGGATGGTCTGGTTTACGCCGTCGGATATCGAGGCGATTCGACGCAAGATAGAGGCTTTTCTAGGGCAAAAGGCGTAATCGGGAAGATGCGTCCGCATGTAGAGTCTCGAACAGAGAATATCGAATGTCGAACAAGGAATAAAGCATTAAAAAAACAAAACGTTATCACGAAAGCACGAAGAGACGAAAACACGAAAGAATCTTTGTGGGGCAGCTCGTCCGCCTTGGGCGGACTCGCACGCTGACCTACCAGGGCCTTTCTCCCATCTGGTGATGGCCGTTATGCAAAGCTTTCATAAGGAAACACATTGAAATCTTCGTGCTTTCGTACCTTCGTGTTTTCGTGATATTTTTTTAACTCTTTCGGGTTAGGTCTTTCCTAATGATTTCTGCAGCTGAAAGACTCCGGCGCCTTGAGAGCCTGTTTTTGAAAGAGGACCGGCTTCTGATCGTGATCAATGCGGACCCGGATGCCATGGCCAGCGCCATGGCCTTAAAACGGCTCTTGTGGAGAAAAATCGCCGGCACGACCATCGCCCATGTGAACCGGATTAGTCGGCCGGACAACCTGGCCATGATTCGATTGCTGAGGCTGGACCTCCGCCCCCTGAAAGAGGTGGATCGGGGTGCGTTTACCCGGTTTGCCATTCTCGACTCTCAGCCGGAACATCATGAGGCCTTTGAAGGAATCGACTTTCACGTGGTGATCGACCACCATCCTGAAGGTGCGGTAAACGCTGCGTTTGTGGATATTCGTCCACAGTACGGCGCCACGTCCACCATGATGACCCAGTACCTGCGGGCAGCCCGGATCAAGCCTTCGGCCCGGCTGGCTACAGGGCTATTCTACGGCATTAAGGTGGATACCAGCAACTTTGAGCGCAGGGCTGTCATAGAAGACGTGAACGCCTTTCAATTCCTGTTTCGTTATGTGAATGTGTACATGGCGAGGAAGATCGAGCAGGCGGAAATCACCCTTGACTTTCTCAAGTTCTATCGCAGGGCCCTTGATGCCGTGCGGGTGCGAAAACGCCGGATTCGCGTCCACCTGGGGCCGGTGCCGAACCCGGACGTATGCGTGACCATCGCGGACTTTTTTATGAAGATTCACGATATTGCCTGGGTGATCATATCCGGCATTGTCCAGGGCAGACTCGTGATTATCGTACGGAATGACGGGCTCGGCAAACACGCCGGAAAGCTCCTGGCCAGGGCTTTCGGCCATTTGGGTACAGCCGGGGGGCACAAGGCCATGGCGCGCGCGGAAATCCCGGTGGATAACTTGAAAGAACTGGTCCAAGTGAAAGACGACACCGCGGTGTTGCGGTGGATCGCGCGGTGTATGAGAGGGTGAATGGTGAATGGTGAATAGTGAATAGTGAATAGTGAATAGTGAATGGTGAATGGTGAACAGTGAATAGTGAATGGTGAATGGTGAATGGTGAATGGTGAATAGTGAATGGTGAACCGTTGCCGGATGGTGGGGGGCATTGGTCAATAGTTACCAGTCATTATGACGCGCCTTAGGGCTCCGTCAACAACTGCCTGATAGCGACCAGCTCTTTTCTGAGTTCTTCAAGGGTGATCGGCTCCGGGGAAACATCCGGTTGGGCCGTCTTGCCGCTGCGGCGGGCCTTCAGATACTGCTTGGCGCCGGCGATGGTATATCTTTTCGTGTAAAGAAGCTCTTTGATCTCCAGGATGGCCTCGATGTCCTGTTTTCGATATAAACGCTGCCCCGATCGAGATCGGGCCGGCCGGATCTGGTGAAATTCCGTTTCCCAGTATCGAAGCACATAGGGTTCGATCCCGGTCAAACTGCTTGCTTCACCGATTCTGAAGTATCGCTTATCCGGTATCTCGGCGCCTGTGGGCTTCATTGATCCGCTCCTTGAGCACCCGGCTTGCCTTGAAGGCCACGGCCTTCCTGGCCGGAATCATGACAGGCTCTCCCGTTTTCGGGTTTCTGCCTTTGCGTGCCTTTCTTTGACGGACCTCAAACTTGCCGAAAGAAGAAATCAAGACCGCACCTTCGGAAACCAGGGCGGACGTCATCAACGCTATGGCCGTGTCAAGGATGGCAGCGGTCTCCCGCTTTGGGAATCCTACCTTTTTGTGAATCGATTCAACGAGCCGGCGTTTGTTCATCCGACGACCTTTCCGGCAGCCGTGCCCTGAAGTGTTCCTGTATTTTGCGCACTATTGCTTCATGGATCGTGTTGACCTCGCTGTCGGTGAGATTCCTTTCAAAAGACTGATAGATGAATTTCAATGCCAGGCTTTTTTCTCCATCGGCAAGGGGTCGCCCTTTATAGACATCAAAGATATCAACCCGGTCAATGAGAGGCTCTTGCTGAGCATGGATAAAATCCAGGATTGCCTGGGCCTCGACGCCTTCATCCAAAATCAGCGCCACATCACGATCGGTGGCGGGAAAACGGGACTGGGGCTTCATTGTCTTGTCCCGACATGCGAGCTCAACCAGTAAATCCAAATTGAGGTCAAAGCAGTAGGCCGGCCGTTTCAGCCCGAAACATTTTGCCACTGTTTTTCCAATTTCTCCCAGCCCGCCCAACAGCATATCCCCAGCATAAACACCGGCCGTGCGACCCGGGACAAGATATGGGAATTGCCCCTCCTGTGCGTTCCGAAACCGGACTCCATCAATATACAGCGCCGCACACAGTGCTTCAACCGCCCCTTTGATGTCGTAAAAGTCGACCATGGTCTGCCTGCCGTGCCACGACGGATGCGAGCGCGCTCCGGTCCATAGCCCGGAAACCATTTCTACCTCCTCGGGAAGGACTTCAATCTTCAGGTCCTCGTTGCGCTGCGTGCTGTTTTTGAACATGGTGGTGAGCAGCCCCGGCAGCAAAGATGTTCTCATGACCCCCTGCTCTTCGGTCAACGGGTTGAGGATTTGCACCACATTACGGCGCGGGTCATCGGCGGAAAGCTGGAGATTGTTGCAGGCGTCCCGGCCGATAAAACTGTACGTGATGATTTCTGAAAACCCACAGCCGACCAGGACTTGGCGGATGGCCTGTCGAACTTCGAGGCGTTTATCCGGTTTTCTGGCAATGACCCTGGATACAGGGTGGGTCGTGGGGATGTTGTTGTAACCACTGAGACGCGCAACCTCTTCCATTAGGTCTTCCGGCCTCCTGAGGTCCACCCGAAAGGTCGGCGCGGTGACGTCAAGGTGATCGCCGTCCCGCGGCTCTACGGAAAGCTCGATGGAGCCCAGGTAAGCCGCAATATCATCCCGGCTGAATGTCGTGCCCAGAAGGCGGTTGGTGCGCTGTACGTTTAAGGGAATCGTTCGCGGTGAAACGGGGCCGGGATTCTCGTCGATCAGACCCAGAGTCGGCTCTCCGCCGGCGACCTCCACCATGAGCTGGACCGCCCGTTCAAGTGCCCGGACGGTTCCTTGCGGGTCCACGCCTCTTTCGAAGCGATGGGAAGAATCGGTGTTAAGGCCCAGCGCCTTGGCCGTACGCCGAATGGAGACAGGGTGAAAATAGGCACTTTCGATCAGGACGCGGGTGGTATCGGATTCGATCTCGGAATTCAGCCCTCCCATGATGCCCGCTACGGCCACCGGCCCTTTCCCGTCGCAGATCATCAGGGCATCGGGCGGCAGGATCCGTTGCATGCCGTCCAGGGTGGTAAAGGTCTCGTTCGGTTTTGCCGTTTTAACGACAATGCAGTGTTCGGCAAGCCGGTCGAAGTCAAAGGCATGAAGGGGTTGACCCATTTCCATCATCACGAAATTGGTTACATCCACCACATTGTTGATCGAGCGCAATCCCACGGAATGCAACCGGTCCTGGAGCCAGAAAGGTGATGGCCCGATGCGTACTGCCGAAATCAGACGGGCGGCATAGCGCGGGCAGGCCTCCGGGGCCTCAATGGTTACCCGAGCCAGCTCGCCGATAGGGGTGCGGCCTTCAGGGGTGGTGACCTTCGGGTATTTGAGGGGCACTTTCAGGACCGCGGCCACCTCTCGGGCGATCCCGATGATGCTCAGGCAATCGGCACGGTTCGGGGTCAGGTCGAATTCCATAACCGGATCCCTCAACTTGAGGGTTTCCGCAAGCCCCCGGCCCGGTACCGCGTCGTCCGGGAGCACCATGATCCCGGAGTGGTCTGTTCCAATGGCCAGCTCCGCCTCGGAGCACAACATGGCCTCTGAAACCTCACCCCGGATCCTGCCTGCCTGTACTTTTTCCCCGGACGGAAGGAGCACGCCCGGCAAGGCCACGGGTACCAAATGGCCTTCCCGGATATTGGGAGCGCCGCAGACTACCGCTTTGGCGGCCGACCCGATATCCACCTGGCACAAGGAGAGCCTGTCCGCCTTCGGGTGGGGGGCGATTTTGACAATGTGGCCGACCACCACACCGTCCAGATAGGCATAGCGGTCGCCCAGGGCATCGACCTCGAGGCCGGCCATGGTAAGCGCTTCGGCCAGGCGGGGTGGGTCGATGTTTACGTCCACATACTCTTTAAGCCAACTCAGACTAACTTTCATCTTCCGTTTACCAGGCAGCCAGCATCTTCCACGCAAAGGGGAACCTCGGGTTCTCCCAGAGCTAAGCCTCAAGACCACACTGGTCTCAGATGTTGTGCCGAAACCCGTTGTCCCGCAGCCGAGCATCGCAGAACGGGCCGATCAGGCGCGCAAACTGTCTGAGCCGCCGAAGCCTCAGCGTAGGCGGGGAGTTTTTGCGCGCCCGGCCCGGTCGAGAAGCGCAGGGTAGTCCGAAGGACCAAGGGACAGGGCGCCCTTTCTTTTGGTTCGTTTTCTTTGGGCGAGCAAAGAAAATGAACAGAATGTGTGACCGCCGCAAGGGCTCCACCCCTCCGGGGTCTCTCCAGCAGGGGTGGGGACCTGGACCACAACCAAGCCGATAGGGTTTGAAGGTGATCCGGACGGAACACACCCCGACAAACCATCACGATTCAAAAACGACCAAGGACTAAAACTGATTAAGAAACCGGATATCGTTTTCGAAAAACTTCCTGATATCGTCAATCCCGTATTTAAGCATGGCAATGCGCTCAATGCCCACACCAAAGGCAAACCCCGTATAACGATCCGTATCATAGTGGACCATTTCAAATACGGCCGGATGCACCATGCCCGAGCCCAGAACCTCAAGCCAACCGGTGCGAGAACACACGCGGCAGCCCTTTCCCCGGCAGATCACGCACTGAATGTCCACCTCGGCGCTGGGTTCGGTGAAAGGGAAAAAGCTCGGCCGAAAACGCAGGGCCGTTTCCTCATCAAACATCTGATGGACAAAGGTGGTCAAGATGCCTTTCAGGTCCCCAAATGAGATGCCCTCTTCCACCATCAGCCCTTCGATCTGGTGGAACATGGGCGTGTGAGACACATCGGAATCCACCCGATACACCGGCCCAGGAGCGATAATACGCACCGGTGGAGGTTGTTTTTCCATGACACGCACCTGCATGGGCGAGGTGTGTGTCCGCAGGACCACGTCTTTCGAGATATAAAAGGTGTCCTGCATGTCTCGGGCTGGATGGTCCTTGGGGATGTTCAGGGCCTCGAAGTTGTAGTAATCAAGCTCCACATTGGGCCCTTCCACGATCTCAAAGCCCAGCCGGAGAAAAATATCGCACGCCTCTTGGGCGGTCTGGGTAATCGGATGGATATGGCCCCGGCCGAACGGCCGACCGGGCAATGTCACATCCAGGGCCTCAAGGGGGCCTCCGGCGGTTTCCTCAAGGCGTTTCAGCGCCTCTGTAAATGCGGTCTCAAGGGCCTTTTTGACCGTGTTGGCCAGCTTGCCCGCTTCCGGGCGTTGCTCCGGGGGCAGCGTTGATATCTGGCGCAAACATTGCGTAACTGCGCCTTTTCGGCCCAGATATCGAGTCCTTAAGGCATTGACGGCCTGTGGATCCTTTGCGGTGTCCAAGTCCTTGAGGGCGTCGTGTCTGATTTTTTCCAGGGTATCTTTCATCAATGGGGCTTAGGCATTGCCCGCAGCCATGGCCGCCAGATGGGAAAAGGCCTTGGGGTCGGAGACAGCCAGCTCGGCCAGAATCTTCCGGTCGATTTCCACCCCCGCCTGTTTCAATCCACTGATAAACCGGCTGTACGACAGGTCGTTCATTCGTGCTGCAGCATTGATCCGGGCGATCCACAGTTTTCTGAAATCCCGCTTTCTGGCCCTGCGGTCGCGGTAGGCATATTGCAGGGCCTTGTCCACGGCGTCGGCCGCAGTCCGATACAGTTTGCCGCGACCGCCTCGATATCCCTTGGCCAGCTTGAGAATCTTTTTTCTCCTCCTCCTGGCTTTAAATCCTCGTTTGACTCGCATAATCGCGCCCTCCTTAGATGAGCTTTATCCCAAAGAACAAATTTATCACGTGATGTTTTCAAGGCGTCAAGCCGCAAAACACGAAAGGACGAAGACACGAAACCCTCGGGTTATTCATTTCGTGCTTTGCGCCCCTCGGGCTTGAGAACAGCACGTGATTATCTTTTAAAATTTTTTGCCGCAAAAAAACGCATATTGTTCTCAAGATGTGTGAGCCGCAATTTGATTTCTGTTTCCTAAAACGCTTGCCGCACCCCCCTAGGCGTATGGGATCAGGCGTTTTAACATTGCCACATTGCTCTTGTCGATCACGCCGGACTTTCTCAGGTTCCGCTTCCGCTTCGTCGTCTTTTTGGTCAAAATGTGGCTGGCATAGGACTTGGAATAAGCGATTTTTCCTTTTCCGGTCAGTTTGAATCGCTTGGCTGCGCCTCGGTTTGTCTTCATTTTCGGCATTTTGTGTATCCTTTTTTCAAAATTGGATTTTAAACGTGACGACTTTTTGCGAAGTCATCAAACGGACTCCAAAAAAAACCTGGCGCCTGGGTTCATATTCCGGGTTCCAGGTTTGAGGGATGGCCCTGGATGTTCCCCTAACATGTGCAATGTTAGCATCTGATAACCAAGGCCTCGTCCTTGGACTCGTTTATGAAAGAAACTCTCGAGTTTCTTAAAAGGGTTTATTGGTCCACGAGGTCCTGGGGGGTCTGCACGCTTGCAGGCGGAAGCTACACCGGAAGCGGTATGATTGCCCCAGTCTTACTCGAAGAGTCCAAGTGGATGATGCACGGATTCAGGCTCGCCTGTGAAACACGCTTCTTTGAATTACCGCCCCGGCCGCTTCACATCCTAACGGGCCTGCAGCGCTTTTCGGCACAGACATTACAGCTTCAAGACAGCCACAAAAGACGTGCTATTTATGGGAGAGCACCATAAACATCTGTCGGCCTTCCCGTCTGGCCTGTTGTTCTACGGCACCCAGCTCCGCGGTTTCTTCGGCGATTCGTTTCAGCAATTCGAGCCCCTGTTCCGTATAGGCGAGCTCTCGGCCCCTGAACATGATGGAGACTTTCACCTTGTCGCGGTTTTCAAGAAACTGTTTGATCTTGCGCAATTTCACCTGCAGGTCATGTTCCCCGGTACTGGGCCGAAACTTGATTTCTTTAATTTGGTATCCGGAGGTTCTTTTTTTGGCCTCTTGAAGTTTTTTGCTCTGTTGGTATTTGTATCGGCCATAATCCATGATCCGGCACACCGGAGGATTTACCTGCGGCGCGACCTCGACGAGATCCAGGCCTTGCTCTTCTGCGGCTGCCAGGGCCTTGTGTAATGGCACCACACCAACCTGCTGGCCGTCCGCGTCGATCAGGCGAACCTCTCTGGCCCTGATGTTTCGATTGACATTAATACGTCTGGCTATGCGTTTCACCTCCTTGGTGGTTTTTCAATTTAAAGCGGATATTACAATAAAACCGCGGCTTGATGCAACAGGATTTCTTTTTAGCCCACAAAGATGGGGCGCCGTGAGATATGCCGGGGCACAGACAGATCCGAAAACGGCTTTCCAGCCATTTTCGGCTCGATTTCACCCAACAGCTCGGCCTCCGTCATCATTGTCTGGCGGCCGTCCCGGGTGCGCACGTTCAGGCATCGTTGCGCCACCTCTTTGGCCCCGACGACCAGGATATAAGGCACCCACTCCCTTTCAGCCTCACGAATCTTTTTCCCCATGCTCATGTCCCGGTCGTCATAGTCGATTCGATAGGGTATCCTTTTCAAAATTCCCTCGCAAACCTCGTGGAATTTATCCGAGACCGGAACCAGACGCAACTGCACCGGAGCCAGCCAGAACGGAAAGGCCGCCTTTTGCCCCTTTTTCATTTTCATGGCCTGTGATTCCAGAATGGCATACAGGATCCGGTCTATCGATCCGGAGATAGACGCATGGAGCAGGAGCGGGTGTTGCTTTTGCCCCTTGTTGTCCACGTAGGTGATGTCAAAACGCTCGCAGTTTTCCACGTCGATCTGAACGGTGGACAGGCACGCCGCCTTGTCCAGGGCGTCAATGAAGTTGAACTCCAGTTTGGCGACAAAGTAAAAGAACCGATCTTCCCACAGCTCGATCAGCGCAGGACGGCCGCAGCGGGCGACCAGGTCCGTGACAAAAGGCCGGTGCTCATCCGCAAAGCCCTTAACCAGCCGGATGGCCACTTCAAAATCCAGACCGAAACCCTGCATGCAGGCGATGGCCAGATCCACCTGACGGACGAACTCCTCTTTGGCCTGCTCTACGTCCTGCGCCAGGGTGTGAAGGTCGGGCATGGTAAAGGTCCTTAGCCGCTTGAGTCCGGCAAGCTCTCCGGACTGCTCCCTGCGAAATGAATAGTGGGTCAACTCGTAGAGCTTGCAGGGTAGATGATGATGCGAAATCTGCATGTCATGTTGAATCAGGTACTGTCCGAAGCATGCTGCAAAACGCAGGAAGTATTCCTTCTCGTCGGACAGCAGTACATACTGTCGCGCCGGAAAACGCTGAAGGTACAGGTTGAGCTTGGGGTGCTGGTAGTCATACATGATCGGGGTTTCAACCTGCATGCCCCCGTGTTGCACCACGAGGTTGCTGACGTAGCTCTCAGCCAGGCGCTTGATGAGCTGACCCTTGGGGTACCATCGAAAATTGCCCGGGTCGGCTCCGGGCTCATAGTCCACCAGCTCCATCCGACGCATAAGTTCAATATGAGGCGGCGGTTGATCCGAAATCCGACTGCCCGATTTTTCGTACCGGAACAGAGACTTCATGCCCTTTTAAGGTCTTTTCCGCCTTCAGGGCCTGGGACTCTGCAGTGTCCGCCTTATCCGGAGCCTCTTTGGAGGGGGTGATGGTTTTTGCCAGCTCGGACAACGGATGGCCCTTACATGAGATCTCAAAGGCCTTGTAGTACCCGAACGGCGCACGTATAACCTTCAAGTCGTCACGGGCCTTCAGGCCGTCACAGACGGCGTCCAGGACCCTGACCGCCACCCTGGGAGAGCTCAATGTGCTGGAAAGATGGGCGTAAGGGTAGACCACTACCGTGTGAGTCTGCACCTGGGATGCCAGGTTCAGGATCTCGCCGACGGCTTGCCCGGCCACAGAGCCCACATCCTTGTCATCACCCTTCTCCGCGGCCAAAAAAACCACCAACGCCTCGCCCGTCTGTCCTTCGGACCCCGCCTTTTCAAGCTCGGCCGGCAGGGCCACAGAGGTCTCACCGGTGACCCGAAACGAAAATCGGTCTGCATGTATCAACAAAATGCGCATATCAAAAACACAAAAGGCATCTGAAGGTACATCCGGCAGACGCCTTCCCCACGCTGTGGTCTTCAGAAGTGCCGCCCCCACACACTTCCGGAAAAAGGTGCTGCATGCTCTCTTGATGCAGGCTGCAGGGGCGGAACCCTTCTCCGATCATGTTGCATGTAACCATACAAAGATACCAAGAAAAAGTCAAGTCCAACATACCCCGTCCCTTTTTGTGTGTTGCTGGTGTGAGGTTCATAAAATGGCGTCCGGCGAACTATAGGGCCCGTTCAACGAGCCATTCCCTCAATACAGGGTCCACGACGGCCCATGTGCCTTCCTGGGGATTTTGTTCAACCAGATCCTCAACAGTCAAAATATTCAGGCCATGCTGGATTCCCCCTGTAGATTTGAGATGGTGTCTTGCCATATATTGTGCGGCAAAGATTTTTTTTGTGGGTTCCTTTGCAATTGCGGTAAGGATTGCTATCTGTTTCGCGGAAAGTCCCCGAAGAATGGATTCAAAAAGCGGTTTCTCGATATCCAAAATCAGTCGGTGTGTTTTGGTGATGTCGTCTTCTGTCACCTTTTTCTGCGTCCGGGTAAAAAGGAAATAGCAAAACTTTTGAACATAGTACGGGTGGCGGTTGAACAAATCACAAATAACCGCTGCCGAGTCTGCGCTGATCAATTTCCCGGCGTCTTTAAATCGAGAGATAATGAAATCGA
>JAFDGP010000454.1:0-718 GCA_019309245.1 Deltaproteobacteria bacterium
GCCTGTGTCGTCATCTTGTTACCTCCTAAGAGAATCCTTACTTCCGGCTATACTTTCTCCGTAGCTTTGGTCATCATCCGCATCATCATGACCATGACAACCATGAGGATCATCATGTTCATGATGCCGCTGATATCCATCTGCTGGGCTGTTATCGCCTGTGTCGTCATCTTGTTACCTCCTCAGAGAATTTTTCTCCCGGCTATACTTTTTCTGTAGCTTTTGTCATCATCCGCATCATCATGACCATGACCACCATGAGGATCATCATATTCATGATGCCGCTGATATCCATCTGCGTGGGCGCTACGGCCGGGACGGTGGTTGCCTGCAGGGGCAGAGCCGTAGCCTGCTGGCCCCCGATGCCGCCGATACTGGTTACCTGCTGTGCTCTCATGCTTCCCTCCTGAATCTGTATACTTCGATCAACCTCTTTGCCTCCCTCTCCACACAGGCCACATCGTTTTCGGGACAGAAGGCCTCGGCTCTATTGACCGCCCAGGTGCCGTATTCCTTGATAAGCCTGAGCTTGTCCTCCCATGGGATGGAGTGATGCCCTGAGTCAGAGCCGATTGCTTTTACTCCGATGACCGCCACCCCGGTGATCAGAAAAGCCTGTATTGCCCAGCCAACGATGGAATCAAGCTGCATAGGGACGGGCGCAGAGGCCAGAGTCGCTAGCGGCTGCGGTAGGCCGCCTGCATGGTGGCGTTGGCCT
>JAFDGP010000454.1:737-2074 GCA_019309245.1 Deltaproteobacteria bacterium
GGCCTTGTCGAAGACGTCCCCAGCGGCATCCCTCATGAGCCTGACCCATTCCTGAACCGGCCCCGATGTCTCGTTTACCGGGATGCCCAGGTAGGTGGAAAGCTTGCTGGTCATCTTCCTTACCGCCAGCGGGCTGGTGACACTGGTAACGAATTTCTCGCGTGCCTCATCTCTTGTCGCCATGTTGCAAACCTCCTGTTTTTGTTCTCTGGGCCGCTGCCGGATAGAGTGGCATCCGGCTTCGGCCTCTTTTGAGGCCTGCAACCTGGCTCAAAAGGAAAAGGGGCTTGCCTGAACCTTTCGAGTCCAGATTGCAAGCCCCTTTTTGAAGCCTTGGAGCTGCCGATGAAAATAACTAGCCCCAGGAGCCGACTTTCATCGGCAAGCTCCCAGGGCTCTGATGCTATGGTAATATCTCGGTTCGACGCTGTCAATACTTTGGTGACATGTACGCTTTCTGAATCTGCTCTCCGTAGCGCAAGACGCCTTCCTGGAGCTCCGGCGGCAAGGATAGGAAGCGCCTGACTCTTGCTGCCTGCTCATGCTTCTCCTTCCTGCTAATCCTGATCGGAGCCGCTGAGGCAGGCGTACCGCCGATAACTTCTACGCTTTTGGCAGCTTCGGAGATATGGGACATTAGACACGTTCCCCTTCCATGGCAAAAAGCTGGTAGAGCATCTGGGTGACGCTATCCACTATCCCTTCCGTAATTTGCGGTAACACCTCAGTGGCTTTCGGATCATCCGTTTGCAGTGACACTTCTACCCGACTGCTCTCGGTATGCACCACGTACTTGATTTTATGGGTGACAGCCTGCAGTTCGGCGATCTGTTTCCTCTGCTCTGGGGTGGCAAATCCCATCAGATTCTGCATCGTTAAGTACCTCCTTGTCCTCTCTTGTCGACCAGGCCCGGCGTGGGGCCAGCCTGAACGCCCAACATCTGGCCGGTAAGCTTGTTAATGAGTGTCTCCATCGTCCTGGCCATCAGGCCTTTCATCGGGTCGGGAGCCATGGCAATATCCGCTTTCTTGGGAAGTTTGTCTTCCAGGTAGTCAAACATCCGCCCGGCAAGCTCGGCGCCCATGGCTGCACCCGTGTCTTTTGCCACTTGCCCCTCGCTCTGGCGCAGCTCCTGAGCCATCCTGATTATGGGCCCGGCCTGGTCAATGCCCATTTTGGACAGCTCCTGAGCTACCCTTACTCCAATCAGTATCGACTTCATGCCGTACTCCACACCGGAGTCGAAAATATGGCGCGTGCCGTTCACCATGGGTGGGAGTTGAAGCTCGTTGATGAGCGCCTCGACGGGGAGGGCTTTGTTCGTGGCTAGGGCCTT
>JAFDGP010000116.1 GCA_019309245.1 Deltaproteobacteria bacterium
CGGGACAGGATGGCTGTCATGAGGCAAGAGGGCGACTGGACGAAATCGGCAATGACGGACCCGGGTGACGACCACAAGACCGGTTCGGCACAAGATTATGTCTGGGCGACGAGCGAACAGGCGAGGTTTCGTGCACTGTCATTGTATCTGATTCGTTCCATCGTGGAGAAATACGGCGGAACGATTCAGGTGGATCTGGCCACGGATACGATTAGCATCGACGTTCCCAAAGACCGGGAGCTGGCCTGTGCTCAGGAGATAGAAGAACAGGTCGGTTCGATGTGTCGATAGGGGTGGGCGGGCCATTGACAGTGAACAGCGCCAATGCTGCTGACCACGATTAATTTCGTTCGGATGACCTTTTCGTGATTTTGCAGACCCGCGACCGGCAAATGGATGGACGGGCTGCGGCGGCCAGGTTACGATGAACACGTTGCGGGTGAAATGCATTCGGTGTGGCAAGGAATGGGAAAAGGGGTCTCGAGTAGCATGGGGGCCGCAAGACTACAGCTCGTCACTTTGCCCATCATGTTTCAAAGCGGTGGCGTCCGGCCTGATTCACAAAAGGCAGCGTGCCGAGGGAAACTTCGATTGTTTTGGAACGGCCGGGTCGTTTTGCGACCAGGAGGCGTGCAAGTACAGGCGATGGTGTCTCGAAACCAAAGAGACAGAGGCATCAAGCACGCGACCTGATTTTGACGCACACGCCGACCGCTCAGGGACGGATTCATCTCAAGAGTCCTCGTCCCGAATTGATACGGTGGATACACACTGTTGCTAGCCTGCAGACGTGGCGGCATAACCCAACCAACGTCCTACCGAAAGGCACATTTCTCCCTTCCCCAGAGAGCTTCTGTAGATCCGATGTGACTAGTGGCCCCCGCGGCCGAGACTCCTGTTGAGGGGCTTTAATTTCTAAAACTTCTTGAATATCAAAGTGTTGCGGTCCAATATTGGGTTTTTTTTCTCCTGCCCCCAAAAATTTTCCGGGTAATACGCTGCGACCGCTTGCCCGCACTGGTCGCAGGTCAACATAGCGGCCATTTCCTTACCGAAGTCGCTGAGTGCCGCTTGCAGTTGGCTTTCCAAGAACGGAATGACGGTATGATGCCTTGCAGCCTCCCCGGCGCAGTTTACGCAGTAATGACGGCCATCTCCGTTTTGAGACAGTTCCTTGAATGCGGAAACACCGTCCAAATTAAAACGAACCATACCCATGTCTAGATCCTCCTTTTTGAAACAATCACATTATTGACGAAACGGATGCGGCCTGTTTCCCCCGGGAAAAGGTGCCTGCACCGGTCGTGGGGTAGTACCTCGCCGCTTCATAGAGGATTGGAACGGGTATGTCAACTATATTGTGGTGCCTCGCAATAAAAAACCTACATATGGTGGTCGACCCCAAAAAGCCGATTTTACCGGATCTGCTTTGTTGGTGGGCGCTTGAAGGTCAACAGTACGTCGGCACGCCCACCGCCTCACATCTCCGGCAAACTCGGCAACCGGTGGATCCGGGCCCGCTGGGCGGCATTGACGGATATGTCTTTTGGTGTTACTTACAACTGCGCCCATTCAGGTAGGCAGGGGGTATCCTCCATGCATGGGGTTAACCTGATTTTTCCGGTGGTCGGCTTTTCGACTGGTCGCTGACCCCGATAATGAACAGCGAGGCAGTGCGTGTCAGCAAAGACATTGTTTGAGAAAATCCTGATGGCGCACGGGGTCAGCAGCGCAGCCCGGCCGGGAGACCCGATCGAATTGGTGATTGATCAAACCCTTACACAGGATGCTACCGGCACCATGGCCTATCTGCAATTTGAGGCCTTGGGGGTTCCCCGGGTGCGAACGCGGTGTTCCGTGAGTTACGTGGATCACAATACCTTTCAGGCGGGCTTCCAGAACAGTGATGATCATCGGTTTCTGCGAACGGTTGCCGCCAAGTACGGCATCACGTTTTCGGGGGCGGGAAACGGCATTTGCCATCAGGTCCACCTGGAATGCTTTGGTGTTCCCGGCCAGACCCTTCTGGGTTCGGACAGTCACACGTCTACGGGCGGTGGGCTTGGGATGATTGCGATTGGGGCTGGCGGCCTGGATGTGGCACTGGCGATGGCTGGCGAGCCGTTCCGGCTTCGTTACCCGGAGGTGGTCCGGGTTCGACTCGAGGGGGCGCTGTCCGCCTGGGTCACGGCCAAAGACATCGTTCTTGAGATTTTGCGCCGTGTGACCGTCAAAGGTGGAGTTGGGCGGGTTTTTGAGTACTGCGGTCCCGGGGTCAAGACGCTCGCGGTGCCCGAGCGCGCGACTATTACCAACATGGGGGCAGAGTCCGGGGCGACCACGTCGATATTTCCAAGCGACGAGGCGACCCGGGCATTTCTGGCTTTTCAGGGCAGGAAGGAGGCATGGCGTGCCTTGGCGCCTGATCCCGACGCTGAGTATGCCGATGCGATTACCATCGACTTGGCGCAGCTTGAACCCCTGGTAGCACTTCCCCACATGCCGGACCGGGTGTGTTCGGTGCGTGAGGTGGAAGGAACCAAACTGGATCAGGTGGCCATCGGAAGTTGTACGAATGCCTCATACAAGGATTTGGCCACCGTGGCGGCCATTCTCAAAGGACGGTCGGTACACCCTGAAACAAGCCTCGTGATATCGCCCGGCTCCAGGCAAACTCTGGCCTTGCTGGCCGACAGCGGTGCCCTGAGACACATGATCGACGCCGGAGCCCGTATTCTGGAATGTGCATGCGGACCGTGTATCGGGATCGGGCAGTCTCCCCCAACCGACGGCCGGAGCCTGAGGACCTTTAATCGTAATTTCAAGGGCAGAAGCGGTACGTTGAGTGCCGAGCTTTATTTGTCCAGTCCGGAGGTGGCCGCCGTGTCGGCCCTGAAAGGAGAAATTACGGATCCCCGTTCCCTGGGTGAACCGATCCGCGTGCCCATGCCTGAGAGCGGTTTATGCGGCGGGTCCAGGTTCCTGAAACCCGCCGAAGATCCCGCCAGAATTGAGGTAATCCGAGGGCCGAACATTCAACCCCTGCCTGAAAGTCGGCCGATGCCTGAACGGCTTGAAGGCGAGGTGCTGATTATTTTGGGTGACGATATTACGACAGACGACATCATGCCCGCAGGCGCTCATATCCTGGCGCTGCGGTCAAACGTGCCGGAGATCGCCAAATATGTTTTTTCACACCGAGATCCCGGGTTTGCGAAACGGGCGCTTGAAAGCGGTGGTGGATTTATCGTGGCCGGGAAAAACTATGGCCAGGGCTCCAGTCGGGAACATGCCGCCCTTGCTCCGATGGCCCTCGGGGTCAAGGGGGTTCTGGCGCTTTCATTTGCGCGGATTCACCGTTCCAATTTGATTAATTTCGGAATTCTGCCGATGATCATTGAGAATCCTAAAGATCTGGCAGCCATTGAGCAGGCGGATCGACTGGTCGCCGATGGTGTGACGGCCGCCGTGAAGGGGGGGCGGACTAGGCTGCAGATCTTAAACGCGACGCGGGGCACATTCTTTGATGTCTCCATAGAGCTGGATGACCACGAAAGGCAGGTGGTGGTCTCCGGAGGACGCCTGAACCATTTCAGGCGAAAGCAAGGCGACCCGGCTTTTTAGGGTCGTGTTTGAGAGGGCGCTATGTTGCATTTAATGAGGAAACATGCGGGCTCCTGGATGATTAAGGTGGTTTTGGGGGTCATTGTCATCGTATTTATTTTCTGGGGGGTGGGCAGTTATCGTTCTCAGCGAGGCAGCCGCGTGGCTGTGGTCAATGGGGAGACCATTTCGGTGGATGAATACCGCAATACCTATGAACAACTTCTGGACCAGTACAGGAGACAGTTTGGCAATGCCCTGGACGAGAAGCTCCTGAAGACCCTGAATGTGAGAAAACAGGCCCTGGACAAGTTGATTAATCAAAGGCTGTTACTACAAGCCGCCGACCGGCTTAATCTGCACGTAACAGACCAGGAGGTCGTGAACACCATTCAGAATATTAAGGCCTTTCAGCAGGATGGTCGGTTTTCTGCTAGGCGCTACCAGCGGGTTCTGGCTGCCAATCGGTTGTCGCCCGAGGCGTTTGAGGCCAACATGCGCATGGACTTGGTGGTGTCCAAGGTCCGGGCCTTTGTGCAGAGCACGGCCAAGGTGTCTGAGGCGGAAGCCCGGGAGCAGTTCAATTGGCGTGAAGAACAGAGGCGCATCGATTATGTTGCCTTTGATCCGGCGTCATACAGGGACATCACGATAAGCCCCGAGGATCTCAAAGCTTATTTTGCCTCGCATCAGGAAGCCTATCAGGCGCCTGCAAAGATCAAGGTGGCCTATGTGCGTGTCGGTTTCAAGGACCTGGAATCACAGTCACAGGTTCAAGAAGAAGACATCTCCCAATACTTTGAACAAAACCGCGATCACTATGGGACCCCCAAAAAGGTCAGGGCCCGCCACATCTTGTTCCGCTTGGATCCGGATGCGCCTCAGGAAACCCTTGATGCCGTTCGAGCCAAAGCGCAGAAGGTGCTGGATCAGGCCAGGGCCGGGGCAGACCTTGCGAAGCTCGCCGAGAAGTACTCTGAAGATCCCGGCAGCAAGAAACGGGGAGGCGACCTGGGGTTTTTTACAAGGGACAAGATGGTCAAACCTTTTTCAGACGCGGCATTTTCAATGAAACCCGGCCAGATCAGCGATCTGGTGGCTACACGCTTCGGCTGGCATATCATCAAAGTAGAAGCGGTCCAGCAAGCCAAGGAGCCGGTGCTGTCCGAGGTGCATGACAAGATTCGAGACAAGCTGGTGCAGGATGCGGCAAGAACCTTGGCCTACGACAAAGCAGAGGCACTCTATGATGCCACTTACGGAGCCCATCTTATGGATGTGGCAAAAAAGAAGGGCCTTGAAGTGCACGAAACGGACTTTTTTGATCGGCGTGGTGCTGTCGAGGGCATCAAACCATCGGGAAAGTTTACCGAGCTCGCCTTCAGCCTTGACGATGATGAGGTCAGTGAACCCCTAGAGCTTTCAGATGGCTATTACCTCCTGGAGGTTGTGGAGAGGAAGGAAGCCACGATTCCTCCCCTGGAAGCCGTGGCCGAGAAGGTCCGAGAGGACTTGTTGGATGTCAGGAGGGACGAGGCGGCCCGAAAGGCAGCGGAGCAGTTCCTGGCGGCAGTCAAAAAAGAGGACAAGGCCTTTGATCAACAGGCACAGACGTTGAAACTGGAGGTCAAGACCACGGAGTTTTTCACACGCTCCGGATCGATTCCAGGAATCGGGTTTGAGCGCGAGCTTGTGACAGCAGCGTTTTCGCTCAGTACTTTCCATCCATTTCCCGAGGAAGTCATTAAAGGGCGAAAGGCCTACTATGTCATTCGATACAAGGGCAAAAAAGCGGCCGATCCCGAAGCGTTTAAGGCCAAGAAAGCCGAGATGATAGCCAGCCTTGAATCACAAAAGAGACAGGCCTTGCTGGACGACTGGCTTTCCGCACTGCGCAACCAGGGAGAGGTCTCTATACAGGAAGGATTTCTGGACTGATGCACGAAGTCTCTGTTGCGCAGGGTATCATGAAGATTGTCGAAGACGAAGCTGCCAAGCACGGCATGTCGCATGTCACCAAGGTCCATGTCCGGATCGGCCAAATGGCCAACGTGGTTCCGGATGCGCTCCTGTTCGCCTTTGAAGGGGTCACCCAGGGGACGCTCGCCCAGGGCGCGGAACTGGACATTGAGACCGTCCCGGCCAAGGGGCGCTGTGAGGCGTGTGGTATTGAGTTTGATATCGAAGACCTTATCTTTTTTTGTCCCCGATGTGACGGGGTAGCGGCCGAGGTGGTCTCCGGAAAGGAGCTCGAGTTGACGGAGATAGAAGGGGACTAGCCCTTGTTTGAAAGGGCAACTTTCCTGTGGGTGTCCTCCGGCCACCCGGCCACGCGCGGAGCGAAAGCTTTGTGCCTCGCATGGAGAGCTTTGCGCAACCTCCTGCCGGCGGTCAGGTCGTCTTCCCTCAAGGCGATATGATCCAGGCCGAGCCTTGCGAAGGGCCGTGCCAGTTCATCGGCATATCGCCTTTCGGCAAAACGACCTGACTGCCGGGCGGCCGAGCGCACAAAATGTTGCCCTGTAAGCGAGAGCAACGAGTTTTGCAAAGGTCTCGCATGGTGATGGGGGAGAGGTGTGCCGGGCCGCCCGGGCTTGTAACCGGCTTTCTTACTGGGCATCCTGCCTGCCCGACGGCCTTGGCCTGCCTGCCCGACGGTTGCGCTTTCGCATCTGCTTGAAGGCGTTTTTGAGGCGTTCGTAACGCTCAAGGCCCAGAATCTTTCTCACATTGAGCGCGAAACGGAATCGTTCGGATGTAAGATCAGACCGCGCCTTTTCCAGCTTTTTGAACTGGCGAGCTACCGCTGTTTCGTCCAGCGGGTCCTTTTCCAGGAGGTTTTCCAGTTCGAACCGCTCCTTTTGTACGGCACTTCTAAGGTCGATGAGTTTCCGCCTGCTGTCCACGAACAGATCATCCAGGTTGTCTTTTTCATTCTGAGTCAAGTCGAGTTGTTTTTCCAGTCTGGGCATGCGCCACCATTTGCCCGGTAGAATGTCCTGGGCATGTACAACCATCGGGGCAACCATGGCGCCGGCCAGCAGAATGGCGGTCAGGTTTTTTTTTAACATGGTGCATCCTCCTTGTTCTTTGAGACGACATCTTCCCGACTGGATGGAACGAGAAAGTCCATGAAGGCGTTATCAAAACCCACATCGGATATCAGAGCCATGGCCTGCCAGAATTCCGGCAGGGGATCTTCTGAAAGCGCGGTGACTTCCATGAGGAATTGTTCGTCCCGGTCCATTTCTTGGTTCAAGGCGGCAAGCTGCACCTCCCGTCTAACGGGTCCGTAAGAGACGAAAAGCACCAGCACAGCCGCGGCCAGTGCCGCCACAAGGGCCTTTTGCCAGAGCCGGCGCGGACTGTGATTCACAGACAGACTAATGGACCTGGTGGGTGACGGCGAAAGGGCTTTTGCCATATGGCCAAGTCGAGTCAATGCCGCCTCCAGGCGGTGCTGTTCGGCCTGGCACCGGGGGCATGCGGCCAGATGCCTCTGCACAGAGTGCGGTACAGCAGTGCTGTCCACCAGCGCCTGAATCAACTGATCCTCATTGAGATGCGAGTCATGGTCTTTTTTCACAGGCCTATTCCTCCACCAGCCGAAGTAGCTCAGGGGCTTGCCTGAACTTTTTAAGCGCCCGATACAGATGTGTCTTGACGGTACTTTCACTCTTGCCGATTGTTCGAGCAATGTCTTCGATGTTAAGATGGTCCATGAACCTCAAGAAAAACACCTCGCGTTCCCACCGTGAAAGTCGTTTCGATAATGTCTTGATCTGCCGCCAGAAATCCTGTTTTATGACCTGATCCATGGCTGCCGGGTTTTTCTCGTCTGCGATATCGGCATTCTGGTCGCCTTTTTCTCGCTCGCCTCTAAGAAACCTCAGCATACGGCGTTTCCGATGAAAATCATGGACCCGATTGACTGCGATGCGATACAGCCAGGGGCGAAAGCGTTCAGGGGCCTTGAGGGTATGCACCCTTTCAAAGGCCTTGATGAAGATTTC
>JAFDGP010000117.1:0-1030 GCA_019309245.1 Deltaproteobacteria bacterium
CCTTTGTATTGAAGGCTAAGCACACGAACATTCCCGGGCCCCTGGACCCGGTAAGACGCCAGGGGAACCATGGCGGATTTGTGCTCCAGCGCAACCAGGGCGGTGCCGGGCGTCAGCGAGACGGGACTCAGCCCCTGGTGTAACAAAAACTGCGCGGAGTCGCGCAGCCCTTCGGGCAGGGTAACCGTGTCCCGCACCATAAGCTCATGAGACTCCGGCAATAGCCTGACCGTAAGATCATGGTGCACCCACGAGCCGGCCCCCGCCCGGGGCATGCCCAAAAGCAGCGCCCAAAGCACGGCCAGGGTAAACAGAAATCCCTTCACCAAAGAGGCCCGCACGCCCGGCTTAGTCAAAGGCCATGTCCGTTTTCCAGACTTCCCAGACCTTCCCCACCAAATCCGGGCCCGGCTTCAATGTCAGCTTCCCGGGGGTCCATCCCGACGGGGTAGCCTCGGCCCCTTTGGTGTTTCTGACGAGTTGAAACGCCTGGACCTGTCTCAGGGTCTCGGCCACATTGCGTCCCACCGGGGGGGTAAGCACCTCATAGCCCTGAACCACCCCTTCGGGATCAATGATAAAGCGGCCCCGTGTCTCCACCCCAGCGTCTTCATCAAACACACCGTAGGCCGTGCCCACCTTGCCGCCCGCATCCGACAACATGGGGTAGGGAATGCCCCCCTCCACCATCTTGGACAGCTCCTTGTCATTCCACATCTTGTGCACAAAGATGCTGTCAATGCTCATGGACAGGATCTCCACGCCCAGGTTTTGAAAATCGGCGTACTTCTCGGCAACCGCCGAGAGCTCAGTCGCTCAAACAAAGGTAAAATCACCAGGGTAAAAACACAACAAAACCCACTTTCCAAGATATTCCGATAGCTTGATGGACACGAATTTTCCCTGATGATACGCGGGCGCCGAAAAATCCGGGACCTTTTTCCCAACCCTGATCATGCTGGCCACCTCCTTTTTGGTAGACTTGGTTTGCTCCGAAGTGTGGTTGTCCACGGGGTCTCCCACAAGCCCG
>JAFDGP010000117.1:1036-13044 GCA_019309245.1 Deltaproteobacteria bacterium
CATGACGTCAGGTCCTGGCATTACATGTTCCCAAATTCCTTGTACTTGCCAGCAGCGGCATTGTCAACCAGCCATCATGCCCCGGATCCACCGGTTGCCGAGTTTGCCTTAAGATGCGAGGCGGTGGGCGTGCCGATGTACTGTTGACCTTCAAGCGCCCACCAACAAAGCAGATCCGGTAAACTCGGCATCCCCGAAGGGCCAAAAAAACGAAAATCAAAACGGATCTGCCCACGCTAAAGCCAAGTGAAGGGTTTCAACCAGCGTTTTTGTTCAACACGCTGCAGTCATGCCATAAGAGTCCGATCTTCGTTTTTTTGGCGGTGGATTTGGGATGCGGGTGGCGTGAAAAAGTCTTCTTTCGGGGGATTAAAATATCCGAACTTGACCCACGGGCATGCCTGACGCACAGTTTCCAAAAGCACCTTCATGCCCACGAGCCTGTCGTTTGTTTGCCCACACCCCATGATCTTCCCGTAGCGCACGGGATCAAAATTCAGGTTCCGCCACTGGATCATGTGAACCCGATGGGCATCCAGAAAAGCGAGCAGGGCTGTCATCTCAGCCGCAGTGTCCGTAAAGCCGGGCATGCTGAGGTAATTGATGGAAACGAATTTGCCTTTTGCCAGCGCCAGATCAATGCTTTGTACCACATCCTCAAAGTGGTATCCCTTGGGCCGGTAATAGGCCTCATAGAATGGTTTTCTGATGCTGTTCAGACTCACACGGATACTGTCCAGACCAGCTTCCATGAGCCGATCCAGGACCCCGGGCAGGCTTGCATTGGTATTCATGTGAATGGTCCCACGGCTCACTGCAGCCCGGATGCGTCGAATGGCCGGCTCGATCACCGCAGCGGCAAGAAGGGGTTCGCCTTCACAACCCTGCCCGAAGCTCACTATCGCGCGCCTGCGGACCCGGTTGATATGATGGACGGCCACCCGGGCGATCTCCTCGGCGCTGGGCGTAAAGCGGATCCGTTCCTGGCTACTGGGGATACCCTCATCCTGTTGGCCGGACAGGCACCCACAACACCGGGCGTTGCAGGAAATCGAGGTAGGCAGAGGGGCCTCGCAACGGCCCAGAAAAAAATTTTTGGCCGCCGGGCACCCATAGGTCAGTGCGCATCGCTCCAGGTGGGCCCTGAGCCGGTTTTCGGGCATTTGGTGCCGCAGGTCGCCCACCCCGGCCTTGATTTTTTCAACGGGCATCAGCCGCAGGTCCTGCCGTCTGTGCGCGTCCACCCGGATAGCGGCCACCCGCCCCCTGCCCCGGTGCCAGCCCACGGCCGCATAGGAAAACAGGGGCAACGGCCGCGCTTCGGCAGACTCCACATAGGCACAGGTAAGCGTGGTCGTATAACCCGGCGCAGTAAATGACGCCACTGGAAAGACCGGCTCGTCAGCATCATGGGGATCGGTAAAGAGGGTTTCCAGCCGCCCTGTGTCAAGATTGAACAAAACAGGGCGCCGGTCGGGCAAGAAGAAATACTCGCTGCCGAAAGGCATGTTGATGGTCCGGTCCGCCCGCAGGGGAAAACACTGCGCACCGGCCATGCCCGCGGCGGCATAACCGTCCAGTTCGAAAAACTCTCCCTTTGAATTGGCGACCAGGGCCTTGACGAAACGCGGGGTCATGCAGAACCGACTCCCTGAGGCACCCGGCAGGCCCTCAAAAGACCGCCGGCGGCTCCGGATTCACCCGGACCGCCCATCATCACAAGGGTCGTCCTCGTCTGCGGCCCTGGCATGTTCGGCACTCGGTGCGGTGGTACAAGCAGAAAGCGGCTCTACGGCCTTGATCGGCGCCCCGCAGCATCCGGAAAGCGCCGGAGGCTCGGCCCCCTGTGCCTGCACTTCCCGACCACACGCCTCACATTGATAGATCAAATTTCCGGTCATGGGATTGTCCTCCTGAGCTCTGCCTAACGTTGCAAAAGTCGAGCAGGCCGCGCCCACGGCCCACATCTCCCGTGCGTGGGAATAGTGGATCACTGAAAGGATCTCAGCCCGAAAGCCCCAGGTCCTCCTGAAGAGCAATGTTTAAGGCCATGGCCTCCTTGCAAAATGCCTTCATCTCCTCATCCAGGTGTTCCATGCTCGCAAAATCATAAAAGAGCCGGTGCATCATCTTGTTTCGCCTGGCGTTCAGCGCGAGCAACCGTTCACCCAGCCCGTTATTGGGCCGGATCATATCATAATGCAACACAAGTCGCCAGAAGCTGGTCTCGGTGTCCGCACATTTTTCTAAGACATCCGCCCGGATCCCATGGGCCTTTCCAAAGACCTTGATAGCGATTCGAAGCAAGCCTTCAACGGTTTGGAAAATGATGACCGAGGCCTCAAAAAAACGCTGCTGTGCTGCCGCATCCACGGCGGTCTTCACCAGGGCCTTAATCATCTGCTGATCCGCCAGCGGTTTTTCTCGTTTCCCCATGATCCCCTCCCCCCTTGACAGCCATGCGCCGAGACACTTACCTCAACAAAGACAAGGCGTTTGCGAAAAGCATCAAGGCGAAAAACACGAGCAGGACTGCCAACAATCGCATGGCAACCACATAGGCCCTGCTCGTGAGAAACCCACGGGATTTTCCTACAACCCACGCCAGGGTCACCTTGGACCCCACCAGCAAACCATAAAAAGACATGACAAAGGCCACTCCGGAGCCTGCGGCCCCGCCCTGAACCACAAACGGAGCCCCCACGGTGATCCAGAACAGATAGGGATGGGGATTCAAGGCGTTGATCAGGGCCCCTTTTGTAAAAGAATGCGCCGCGCCCTGCCCTGATCCCGCGTCCCCGGGACGCGCTGAGAAACCCTCATAGGCCATATACAGCACATACAGGCCCCCCAACAATGACACAATCCCGAGCAGCGGCTCCATCCGGCTGAGTTCGCTCACCACAAACAACGACACGCCAATGATGGGCACATCGGTGATCAACGGGGCCGCGGCCACCTTCATGCCCTCCTTAACGCTGTATTTGAGTGTCTGTGAAATCACCAGGGCGAGCAAGGGGCCGGGCACAATGCCGGCCGAGAGACCCAGGACGGCGCCGGCCGTCAATGAAGCGACCACCCGCACGGCATTCCTCCTGGTTCACGCCCCCCGGCATGGATGCCATGGTGTCGATGCAACATGAGAGTAGGCGCAGACCCGTTTGTACCCATCGGGAAATTGCGATCTAAAAAGGGGTTCTGTGTTTACAGCTTTCAGCAAAAGAAAAAACGACCTGACAACCGGCAAGCCCGTCCGGAACATCCTAATTTATGGACCGGCACAGGCTGTTTGACATCAATCGAATTGGGCCCGGCAGTTGGGGCAGGTTTTCGTCCGCTTGCCCGCAATCGGTGAACCACACTGTCCACAATACCATGTGGTGGACATCCTGGCACCGATAAAGACCAGGACCAACATCGCGATTGTGCCGGCAATCGACCCAATAGGCCCGATCAGGGCGCCGACAAAAGGCAGGGGCAAACCCAACACCTGGAGGGCGCATCCTTTGCTAAAGGTCCGGGTCTTTTTGATTCTTGTTGCCATGGATGATGAATCGGGAGCGCCTCCGGAGGCGATTCCGAGGGTTCGTCCCGTGGAACTTTCGGCCGCCGGCCCGGCCACGGTGAGGGTGTGCCCGACGGTCGCACTCGGGGCGGCTAGTAACGACCACGCCTGGCGTTTTTAAATTGCTTCGTACGTTGCCTTCTCTCGCTTTCTCGACGTTTCCGGCGTCGACATTCGCTGGGCTTTTCGTAACTTCTCTTGGCTTTGAGCCGCAGGAAAACCCCGTCTTTCTGCAGTTTACGCTTCAGGACCTTCATGGCCTTCTCGAGATCGTTTCCCACCACTTTGACCTCGAGGCTACTAAATTCCTTCAAATTGCTCTCCCCTTTCTCGACCAGCCGAAATGTTGCCGGTTGGTCCCCGAATTCCGTACAAAAAAAGGCATCTCGCCTCAGCATGACGAGACGCCTCAGGTATTACAGCCGTGTTAACCTGTGCTTGGTTTCCGCCTTCAGCCACAGGATTTTCCAATATTTTTAAATAGGCTACCTTAAAGACTGCTCGCTGTCAACACCTGAATCCGGCGAGGCCGCCGCCAGACGCTTGAGCCGGGAAATCCATTCCCAGGAAAACGGGCTTTTCCGACATGGAAAGATCGAGTTGTTGTGAAAAATCGGATCTGAGGCGAGATCATAGCGTGAGGATTCCACGGCCACAGGCCACAGGGCCGTGCCCGGGATAGGTGAGTATTGGGCCAACACCGGCTTGACCCCGGCGGCCTTGACCACCTGGATGGAGGTTTCGAGTTCCTTTTCGTCCTGGCCCGGCAGCCCGCAAAGCAGGTATGCCCCCACGGAATGCCCGGAAAATCCGGCAGCCTTCAGGATGCTGACGGCCCGCTCGAATTCTTCCGGGCCCACCTTGAGATCCGGACCGGCTTTGGGAGAAAGGCGGACCGTTTCGAGGAAAAGCAATCCCGCCACCCGTGAGGTCAAAAACCGGATGTGCACAGCGTTCGGCGTGTGAAACCGGACCCGGACGTTTGCGCGGATGATGCCTTCAAGGATGGGTACAATATGATTGTCGGCGTCGTACAACAGTGCATCGTCATAAAACGCCACGTCCCGGACACCATAGGCCTCGTGCCAGTAGACGATTTCGTTGACCACGTGCTCGGCGGATCTGCGCACCCATCCCGGAAAAAGGAGGCCCGACGCGCAGTATGGGCATCGGAAGGGACACCCCCGGCTGGTCAAAATGGGCACGTAAGGCAGGGCATGTTGAAGATCGAAACAGGGATAGGGAAATGTGTCCAGGTCTTCGGGGTTCCATCCGGCATCCGCCGAAAAGCCGGTCAGGCGGCCGATGAGATCCACGGCAAGGGCGTCGTCTGTGCCTGTGACCACGTGGTCCACCCCGGCGTGCCGGATCGCGTGTTCCCGGCAAAGGCCCGCATAAATGCCCCCCAGCACGATGGGAACCCCGGGAAGCATGTCGGCGACCACATTGATCGTTGCCAAAACCCCGGGATACCAGTATGTCATCAGGGAAGTCACCAGGACCACATCCGGGCGCGGACACCCGGCCAGGGCCTCTCGCACCAGGGCCTCGGGCAAGCCGTAGCGGCTGTAGCGGCGCGGCACATCGCCCAGCCCTTCGGGTTTTGGGATTGGTGTCTTGAGGTAATGACCGGTCCCGAATCGGCCGGATCTTGAGGACTTGTTCAGCTTCGGGTGAAAACGGTCCAGGCAATCAATGAAGGAGATCTTGTATCCCAGCTTTCTCAGGATGGCCCCGAGGCTCAAAAGCCCCAGGGGCCGCGCCCAGAAATCATACGCTGCAAAATCGTCTATCCACGGATTGATCAACAGCAGATGTGGAACATCTTGATGCATGACACATTCATGTATGAAAGAAATTCTGACATTAAAGATCTTAATTTGCAAGCCGGACGAGCCGGAAAAAATTTATCACGTGATGTTTTCAAGGCGTCAAGCCGCAAAACACGTGCTGTTCTCAAGCCCGAAGGACGAAAACACGAAAACCTCAATTTCTTTTATTTCGTGCTTTCGTGCTTTCGTGATTATCTTTTAAAGTTTTTTGTCCCAAAACACGCGTATTGTTTTTAATGCGTGTGCCGCGATTCAAATTGAGTTTCTTAAAAGGGTGAACCAAGACCGAAGGCAGGAGGCTACTTAAATGCACAGGATCGGAGTCATCGGAGCCGGGCGTTGTGATGCCCGGATCTATGAGCAGGCGAGAGCGGTCGGCAAAGGCATCGCACTGGCAGGCAATGTCCTGGTCTGTGGGGGGCTGGGCGGGGTCATGGAGGGCGCCTGCCGAGGGGCAAAAGAGTCCGGGGGCATCACCGTGGGCATCTTGCCGGGATCGGACAAGGCCGCGGCCAACCCGTTTGTGACTATACCGATCGTAACTGCCCTGGGTCACGCCCGAAACATCCTGATCGTGCACAGCTCAGACCTTGTGGTGGCGATTTCGGGTGGATACGGAACCTTGTCTGAGATCAGCATCGCGCTCAAGGTCGGGGTGCCGGTCATCGGGCTTGATACGTGGCCAAACCTGGAAGGTGTCAGATACGTATCCACGCCGGCGCAAGCCCTGGATGAAATGGCATCGGTCTTGACACAACGCTGAGCAGAGGAGATTGCCTCCGAATGAAATCTTGGGCGTCAGGGCTGACGGTCCAAACATCAGCCTTCGTACTTTTTCAACACCATCACCGCATTGTGCCCGCCAAAACCAAAGGAGTTGTTCATGGCTACATTGATCGCCGCTTGCGTGGGCTCGGTAATCACGTTGATGTCCAATTCAGGATCCGGAGTCTCGTAGTTGATCGTGGGCGGAATCATCTGTCTTTCGATAGCCAGCGCACACACAATCGCCTCCACGGCCCCGGCCGCGCCGATCAGGTGGCCGATCATGGATTTTGTTGAACTGATCGGCACCCTGTAGTCCCCGAACACCTCACGGATCGCAACCGCCTCAGCCCGGTCGTTCAACGGGGTGGACGTCCCGTGGGCATTGATATAATCAATGTCTTTCGGTTCAAGGCCGGCCTGTTTCAATGAATCGCGGATGGCCTTTTTGACCATGTTTGCATTCGGATCGGGCGCCGTGATGTGATAGGCGTCGGTGTTGGTCGCATAGCCCACAATCTCCGCGTAGATGCGGGCCCCCCGGGCCAAGGCGTGGTCAAGGCTCTCCAAGACCATTACCCCGGCACCCTCCCCGATGACAAAACCGTCTCGATCCTTCTCAAAAGGCCGACACGCTTTTTTGGGCTCGTCGTTTCTACGCGACAGGGCCTTCATGTTTCCAAAAGAGCTGGCGGCGATTTCGGTAAGGATGGCCTCGCTGCCGCCGGCAACCACCACATCGAAGTCCCCCAGGGCGATATCCTTGGCCGCATAGATCAATGCGTAGGCCCCTGTTGCGCACGCATTGGCAATACACGGGCTCGTGCCCGTCAGTCTGTTCAGAATGGCCACATAGGCATTGACCGCATTGGGCATCATCATCGGGATCAGAAACGGACTGACCCTTGAGGGATTGTTCGTCTCAATGAGTTTCCTCTTTTCTTCTTCCAGGGTCATCAGCCCCCCGATCCCCGTACCGATCATGGTACCCACATTGTCATTACGTTCACCCAGCTTCAACCCCGAATCCTTGACAGCCAGAAACGCCGCCGCAACCCCATATTGGGTAAACAGGTCCATCCGCTTGGCGTCCTTGGGCTTGATACCGAATTGTTTGGGATCAAAATCCTTGACCTCCGCACCGATTCTGGTCTTAAAAGCGGACGTATCAAACCTCGAAATCAGGTCCACCCCGCTTTCACCACGTATCAGGGCGTCCCAAAAAGCATCCTTTCCGGACCCGACAGGCGTGACCGCACCCAGGCCCGTAATGACCACGCGTTTTCTGTTCATATGTAGCGCCTCCAAATCGTTTACTTCAAAAGGTCTCATTTTGAGAATTAAATCATATCAACACCATAATATCGTGTCAAAAAACGTGTCAACAGAAAACGGGCATGCGCGGGGGGCCCGCCGTGTCGGCCAGACGGATCCGGGGCGGTGGATTTGGTGCTACAGGTGCTGACGAATCCACACCAGGACCTTGTCGAACTCCTCTCTGACCTGCGTCAGGGCCTTTGCCCGGTGGCTGACCCGATTTTTTTCAGCGGTTGACAGCTGGGCAAAGGTCTTTTTCAGCGGCGGATAGAAAAAAACAGGATCATATCCGAACCCGTTGTCCCCGACTGGCGATTCTGTAATGAGCCCTTCGCAACGGCCTTCATAGGTCAGCGCGACGCCCGCAGGAACAGCAATAGAGATCACGCAGGTAAAAGCGGCCGCCCGATTCGACACCCCTTGCATGTCTTTGAGCAACTTGGCATTGTTTTCCTCATCCGTGGCCTGTGGTCCGGCGTATCGTGCGGATCGCACCCCGGGGGCACCGCCCAGTGCCTCTACCTCAAGGCCGGAGTCATCGGCCAGGGCGGCAACCCCCAGCATCCTGGCCGTAAAAGAGGCCTTCTTAAAGGCGTTGTCGTCAAAGGTCAGGCCGTCTTCTTCAATCTCCGGTATTTTACCAAAGTCGTTCAGATCTTTGATTTCTACGGGAAAATCCTCCAGCAGCGCCCTGATTTCCCTGGTCTTTCCGGAATTCCTTGTCGCAAGCACAAGCCACTGTTTCATGGTCACGGTCTGCTCCCGGCGCGTGAAGTTGCGCGATAAATAAAAGCGATTGAAGCGAGAGCAAATACCATACTTCCGTTCACAATAAAAGGCATTTTATATCCCCAGTGCTGGTTGAGCCAGCCGGACACGGCCGCAAACACAAAGATGGCCAGGGTTCTGACAAAAAAGACGAGTCCCGAATTTCCCCCGAGACGCGATGACGGAAAAAACCGCGCGGTCAGCACATCGGCCTCCAGAATGCACAGGGTGTCGCCGGCCGTGTGGGCCATTCGGATGGCAAGCAGGCTCCAAAAAGAATACGCAAAGACCGTGATCACCTGAAAACAACTGGAGATCAAGAGCCCGATCAAAAGCAATCCAAAGACCTGTCGCCTCCTGTCGGCGACCACCCCGGCAAACGGGACCAGGAGGGCCATCCACGTTCCGAGCCCGAAAAAGACCATGCCGATTTCTTGCTTGCTGAGTCCGACATTATGTTGCATGAACAGGCTGATGCTGGTCTGTTCAGCGCCAAAATGGGTTCCCAGTACAAAGACCACGGCCATCAGAAACAGCGCATCCGGATTCCTGATATCCCGGTTGTAGTCTTTAAAGGTAAAGACCACCGGAGGGGCGTCTTTTAAAAAAAGGGTGCTCACGAAAATGCCGGCCGACAACCCCAGGGCCACCTTGATCATGGCCGGTGCACCCAAGGCGGCATACACCTGTCCGCCGATCAAGGGACCCACTGCAAAGCCGAGGTATCCGCCCAGTTGAAGAAAGGCGACCTTCTTGCCCCGGCCTGAAGGCTCGATCAGCTTGAGGTACAAAGACATCAGGACCACGCGGATGGTCGCCGCGCCCACACCGCCCAGGATCATCGCAAGGCAGATCCGAACAAAGTCCTGGAACATAATCAGCATGACAAAGTAGGTCGCGTAAAAAGCCGTTGCCAGGACCAGGGTCCTTTTGGCGGAAAAATAGTCGGAAAACACGCCAAACGGCAGGACCAAGATCAAGCTGGCCAGGGAGTTCAGACCGATGGCAAAACCGATTTGTCCATCACTGAAATGGTATGCCTTCAGGACGAGAGGCAGGTAGGCCAGAACCATCCAAAAGGATAAAAAATACAACAGGTAGACTGTAAAAAACAGGGCCGATCGGGACCGCGTCATGTCAACTCGTCAACTCCGGGACGGGCTCCGGCTAGTTTCCATCCGTAAGTGGCCCTTTCCCCTCTGGGCAGCGTTGTGCGCGGATTTCCGCCCGGTGCCACGCTACGACCTCCCGGTACGGGATATGCCCCCCAAAGATATCCAGGGCGCTCCCGATGGTCAGATCCACACGACCCTTTCCCAGGGCCTTCACGCGGTCAAGGTCGGACAGAGCCTTCGCCCCACCCGCATAGGTGACCGGCACCGGAGACCACTCCCCCAGAATTTTCACCAGGGGCTCCTCAATACCGGCCCGTTTTCCTTCCACATCCACCCCGTGCACCAGGAATTCATCACAATACTGCGCTAGAGTTTCAAGCGTCTCCCGGGTAATGGACACGTCGGAAAAGCGCTGCCACCGGTCCGTCACCACCCGGTATGCGCCCGCACGCCTCCTGCAACTCAGATCCAGGACAAGACGCCTCTTTCCGACCAGCCGGCACAAGTCCTTCAGCCGTTGGGTATCCACCCGTCCCTGCCGGAAAACATAAGAAGTCACAATCACATGGCTGGCGCCGGCATCCAGGTATTGCCTTGCGTTGTCCGTCGTAATACCACCGCCCGCCTGAAGCCCTCCGGGAAAGGCGGAAAGTGCGGACATGGCCGCCTGTTCATTTCCAGGCCCAAGACAAATCACGTGTCCACCGGTGAGCCTGTCCTCGCGGTACATCCGGGCGTAGTCGGCGGCGGAGCGGAGGGTCTCAAAATTCGTTTGAAGCCCCTCGAGGTCACCGTCTCTCAGGGTGCTTCCCACGATCTGAACCACCCGCCCCCCCTTTAAATCAATGCATGGTCTAAATCGCACGTCCTGGCCTCTTACGATCCGCTACGACCGTCAGAACTGTGACCCTTTTACCACCCTCGTCTGGGAAAAAACATTGATTTTCCAGCAAGCAACGATTAAGGCGGACTTAATCAGCGCCCCCGGTAGAACTGGTGGTATAAGGACGGCCCCTGAAGGGGGGCTCAACACCAAAGTTCTTCCGATGGTCCCTGAATCCGTGCACCAGCCACCGGCTTTGCCGGTGGCTGGTGCACGGATTCAGGGTTTCTAACATCGAACCGAACGGATTTCAACATGATTGGCTCCGCCCACAAAGAGCTTTGTGCAACCCACTGCTGGCCGTCGGGTCGTTTTGCCGAAAGGCGATATGCCGATTCCGCCTTAGGCGGAGCACGGCCTTCCGCAAAACCCGGCCTGGATCATATCGCCTTGAGGGAAAACGACCCGACGGCCAAGCAGCTGGGCACGCAGATGCTTCCCTGAAAGCAAGTGCAACGAGTTTTGCAAAGGTCTCCCACAGGTGATCCTGAAAGGGTGTTTTTCGCGTGCAAGACAAAATCACGCAAAGCCGGAATCCGCTAAAAGGTCTGGCGGGAGATTATTTCCAATATGTGGCCGGCTGCTTTCCGATCATGTGTGCAAGCGACGAGTTTCACTGGGTGCCTCGGGCACAGGCCGCCGCGCGGTATCCGAACCGAATCGACGATCTGTCCCGGGCTGCGGTGGAGGAATGTGTTGACACCTTGCGCCGGTTTCAAAAAGAGGCCCAAGATCTGGCTCGCACCCAAAAGGACCTGGAAAGACGCATGGACCTCGGGCTACTCGTCTCCAGCATCTCAGCGCTGTTGATGGATCTGACCACCAGGGCCTCCTGGCGCCACAACCCGTTACTTTATTTAAAAATCGCCTTTATCGGGCTCGAACAGGCTGTAACGGCGAATCCCTCAACGGCCGGGGTGTGGAGGGACAGCATTGTGGCGCGACTGCATGGCATGGAAGGCCTCTTTGCACAGGCCATGAACAACCTCAACGACGTGCCCGCCCATCATCTCCAAAGCGCCTTGGCCATGATGCGTGATGGGAATGCCTATTTGGCTGAGCTCGCCCGAGCATGGGAGCGGCAAGGCAATCGAAGGGCGCTTCATGCTGCCCGCAAGGCCGATGCGGCTTTGAAGGTCTTCGGCCAATTTTTAAAGGCGTTACCACCTGTTTGCCGGGTGGCCGCCGATTCGGGGCAAACCGCCGCCGTGTTGCAGGAAACGCTCACGAAGCAATTCTTGTGTCCGAGGCCGCTTCAACAGATCCTGGAAATCGCGCATGAGGAATGGCAGAACTGTCTGGACGAACTGGAAAGGCTTCAGGCATGCATTGATCCCGGCAGGTCGTGGCAACGGATCTATGTAGAATACCAGCCGCCTGAGACTGCGGGAACCGATCTGTTTACCCTGTACAGCCGGGAGATAGGGCTTCTGAGACAATTTTTCACGGGCTGCGGCTTGGCCCAGGACCCCACGCCCCTGGAGTTGCGGGAAACCCCCGTGTTCTTGCGCTCAGTTCGGGGTTCAGGCTCGTTTAGCGCAGCCCTTGGTGCCGGTAGCCACGACAAAGACTTTTTTTACCTGACCACCCACCTACCTGAAACGCCGGGCGAGCAGCGTCCTGAGGGGCTAAAAAAGCGCCTTCATCGCGAATATCGGTTCTTGTGCGCCCACGAGACCTTCCCGGGGCATCACCTGTTGGACACCATTCGCAGACGGCTCGCCAATCCTGTGCGCCGACAGATCGAGTCCCCTCTCTTTTAC
>JAFDGP010000118.1 GCA_019309245.1 Deltaproteobacteria bacterium
CAGTTAACCCTTGCGTTCTTCTAGCCGGACAGTAATGATTGAAAATAAAGTTTTAAGGGAGCTTGGTACATGGAGACGCATTCGGATTTAGGGACAGAAGTGGCTGTGCGGGTACACGAGGCGCTTGTTGAGTTGCCATTGGAATCACGGTTTGAAGAAATTCCCCGAATAGTTGCAAAGCACTATGGGCCACTTACACAACCCGTTGGATTTTTTAATACCCACCATTTTCGGCTGACTGATTTGCTGCCTTACTACGGGACGGTCATGGTAGGGTTGCATTCGGGATTGACCATAGAACAATTCAAGGCCGTCTATGGAATGTCACCCGATGAGTTCGCTGAATTGGCAGACATGGGGGCCATATTCCCAATTCTGAGATTTCCGGATGAAGAATATGACAACAATGTTTACGGACGGATACTCAGCCGTCCACGTGTCAGACATTCAGATACAAACCTCTGGACAACAATAGCCCATTTTGGAAACGACCCATCTGAAACTATTGACTGGATGCATCATCAACTAAAAGAGTTTCTGCGAAAAGTGGACGAAAAGTACAGAGATGAACCGACAAACATCCCCGGATGGACAAGGGGTCATGAAGCAACTGTGTTGTGTGAGCTTGTGGCTTTGGGATATCCTACGTTTGTGGAGCAGCTGCTTGGCCTTGATGTTGAATATCAGAAATTTGGTCAAATTGTGCGTGCATTCAGAACTCTCATTACTAATCCCTGCATGATGTCAGGCATCGCAATGTATGCGTATGATGAGGAAGAGTATGCACAGGCTTATGGTACCGCGCTTCACGACAAGGATACACCGCACGTTCGGGCTGATAAAGATATTATTGTTCCTAAAGAACTGGTCGCAGAATTCAACAAGAAATTTGTGTTGGAGATTGGAGATGTTCGTGATCCTGTGGAGCTTCGCCTCCGTCTTGAAAAAGAGGGCGCAGTTCAAGAATTGCACAGGATACTTTTTGCACTTTCCGAGTCTTTGCGCAGGGGTGAAATTGAAAGCGGTCTCAAGTCTCAGCAAGAATTGGCGCCTGTTTTAGCTGAAGTTGAAAAGCAAGTCCAAGCCATAGGAAAAAGCGTGGACACTGTAACACGAGTAATAAAGTGTGGAATAACATTGTGTGGATCACTTGCAGGCGGTTTTGCTGCCAATGCCTTGGGAGATACAAATGCAGCCATATTCGCAGCTGCAGGTGGAGGCACAATCGCAAACCTAGGATCCGACTACTCTCGTAAGATTGCCACAGCAGTCACTGAAGCACGACTTCGAGGGGCAGGCTTGCCCTTTTTGATTTGGAAAAGACGTGAAGGCTCTCGCTCTTCTTAGGTCTTGAGCGTTGGCAAAGAGATTCCCCAACATTCCGCCTTTAAACCGTTATTCCCCTTCAAATCAGATTTCAATATCATGCTTGGCTCGTCGAAGGTTCAAATCCTCTCGCACCGACCAATAATTTCAAGAGGTTAGCAGAGATGCTAGCCTTTTATGTTTTCTGCGGGAGCTCATGTCAATAGGTGTGTAAATTTGTCAGGCGGCGAGCCTCGTTTCATATGATGGATGTAGTCTTTTTCCATCCTTAAAAGGGACTCTATTGTAGACATCCGGCAACAGATGTGATCCTTTGAGTCGTCTGAAACGTTTTTCTGCAACGGTCAGAACCTTCCAGATCAGGGCCGTTGCATTGGTGACATTCCGGAAGCGCTTTGCAGCAGTGGTTCTCAGACGTACGGTAGCAAAAGGCGACTCGACAACATTTGTGGTGCGAAGGTGCACCCAGTGCTCTTTTGGAAAATCGTAGAAGGTCACCATCCTTTCCCAGTCGTTTTCCAAGGTAGATGCCGCCTTGGGATAGTCTTTGCCGCCGTAGCGCCTCTTGAATTCATCTTTGAGCCGCTCGCACTCGGCTCTGGTGTCAGCATAGGGCATACGGCAGAGAAGTTCTCTGGCCTCGGACTGCACCTTTTTGGCAAAACGGTCCAGCACGTTGACAATCTTATGGTTCCAGCAGCCCAAAGATATACCGGCTCAATACCGCTCAGATCCGTAGACTTCCACAGCCGATATTCGGCCTCCCACTTAGCCTTGAGCCGCCGAATCAACGCACGCGAAAGCGGTGCTCCTGTGCCCAATACCCCCCCCTGAGGGCCAACTCAAAATCACCCTTGGCCAGACCATGAAGATACAGCTCCGGCAAAAGTTCTCCGACCTGTTTCGTGCGACGCTTGAACATTGGAAGAACCCGGCTCTCAAAACGCTGTTCCAAGTTGCGTACCCGCGGACGCCTTACCTCAATGGTGCCTGCCATAGTGCGCTACACGAAGCGGCGTAGCAAAGAAGCTATTCATAGTGGGTCCACATGCGGATAACCTTAACGGTCTTGATATCGTCAAGAACCTGATAGACGAGTCTATGTTGGATGTTAATTCTTCGAGAATATGCTCCCGCCAAGTCTCCCACCAACCGCTCATAAGGCGGCGTGGTTTGGAATGGATCTTCTCTGAGAATGTCTAAGAGGCTTTCTGCTTTCTCGCGAAGCTCTGATGCCCCAAGTTTTTTTGCGTCCTTTCGCGCCTGCCGAGTAAAGACCAGTTTCCATCTCACCACTCAAGGTCCTCGCTGCATTCTTCTACCGGTGTCTTCAGCCCTTCTCGGATCGATTCCCTCATGCCAGGCACCGAAAGAAGATAGAGAGTTTCTTGAATAGCCAGCCAGTCATCTTCTGACACCAGCATCGCGTTGCCCCTCTTACCTGTAATCAGTATCGGCTTGTGAGAGGCCGAGGCCTCATCAATGAGCTTGTAAAGCTTTGCTCTCGCCTGGCTTGCTGTCAGGGTTGTCATACTCATCACCTCCGCAAGTAGCGTACGTCATATGGTACGTTTTGTCAATCGGAATTTGCGCCTGTCCGGTCAGCCTGAAGCCTACTGTTGGGGACCTATTTTCTGGTTCCAACTGGCACCCCCCTGGCGTGGGGTTCTCGGTGGAAAGAGGACAACCTATTGCCCGCGAAAATGGGTTGCAATGAATTGAATAAGGTTTTCTTCCTTTTTTACCAGCGTCCCCATTTCCACAGTTCTTGCCAATCTTTAATGCAACTCTGGGGTAAAATAGAGGGTAAAGGCCATCAAATTTCTTCGCGCATTTTTTGGAGGGCCTTTTTCAATGGTCCTAGGTCATTGACACAGATGTTATAGATTTCATCTTGGTCTATGTCGAAATAGTCATGCGCCAATATGTCTCTGGTTCCCTTTACACCTGGCCAATGAATTTCCGGAAAAGCCTCGAGAAGTTTGCCGCTAGTAATCTTATCTATTTTCTTGATGCTTTCTCCTATAGCGATCAGCATCATGGCGATAGCGTCTAAACGGTCCAGTCCTTCGTCGTTGGATACGAAATCGTCCGGGGCAGTAATACCTTGAAATCTTCGTTCGATTCGGCGAATAGCTTCCTCTGCTTGGGCAATCTGTTCCAGAACCAAAGAGCGATCATACATAAAGAGCGTCCCGATCTATGCGAGCTTTGAGATACCGGTTCATGCCTTCCCGGTATCTAACGACGTCAACCGATTTTCCAAAACGCGATTCGAGCTCAGCCTTGAGGCTGGCTCGTAGAAAAAGATTTGGTTTCATTTCCACAACGACATCCACGTCGCTGTCAGATTTTATTTCGCTTCGAGCTACCGATCCGAATATTCCGATCCGCGTCACTCCATACCGATCCTTAAACTCCGTCTTCCTGAGTCGGAGTTCGCGGAGAATTTCTTCACGTGACATAGTATCAAGGCTCATTTGTCACTTATAATGGTTATAGTGTCATTGTCGAAAAGTCTATTCTTATGTTGATTTTCTAATGTGTTAAAACTATTGATATATTTTAAAGATTATACCGGCTTGGATTGTGCTTGTCAAACATCGTTGTACAGTTTTCAACATTGGTAGGAAGTTCAAATCTGTTTTGGGGTCGGACCAAGCCAAGAGCCGTAAAGTACAAGAAAAAAGATAAAAAGTGGCGTGAATTTGAAGCGTTAGAAGCCTTTTTTGATATGAAAAAAAAGGCTCCTAAGCGTGTCAGGGATTACAATGCCAAGTGTCAGCCGATATTTTATGCCGGGGCAAGTCGAAACGATCAAGGTTCATGACCTTGTCCCAGACCGCAATGAAGTCGGATACGAACTTGTCCTCGGCGTCTTCACATGCGTAGACTTCCGCGATGGCCCTGAGTTGGGAGTTCGAACCGAAGATGAGGTCCACACGGGTGGCGGTCCACTTGAGTTCGTTCGTTTTGCGATCACGACCTTCGAACACGTTATCGTCTTCCGGGGTTGCCTTCCACGCCGTGCCCATGTCGAGCAGATTCACGAAAAAGTCATTGGTAAGGGTTTCCGGCCGCTTGGTAAAAACACCGAGCCGGGACTGTCCATAGTTCGTATTTAACACCCGCATACCGCCGATAAGAACCGTCATCTCAGGGGCGGTCAGTGTGAGCAGTTGCGCCCGATCCACCAACAAGCGCTCCGCGGCTACGGCGTACTTGGTCTTGAGGTAGTTACGGAACCCGTCTGCAACCGGCTCCAGAACGGCAAACGAATTGACATCGGTTTGCTCCTGCGACGCATCCGTTCTACCCGGGGTGAAGGGAACCGTCACATCGTGCCCGGCATTCTTCGCCGCTTGCTCGACACCTGTGCATCCACCCAGAACGATCACGTCGCAAAGCGACACCTTCTTTCCGGCCGATTGGGCTTTGTTGAATGCCTTTTGGATTTTCTCAAGAGCCTGCAGCACAGTGTCGAGCCGCGCCGGCTCGTTCACTTCCCAATCTTTTTGCGGCGCAAGGCGAATTCGGGCCCCGTTCGCACCGCCGCGCTTGTCGGAGCCGCGGAACGTGGATGCCAAGGCCCAGGCCGTAGAGACCAACTCCGAGACAGACAGGCCCGTAGCAAGGATCTTGCTCTTGAGTTCGGCAATGTCCCGCGCGTCGATCAGCTCATGATCCACTGGCGGCACCGGATCCTGCCAGATCAGTTCCTCGGCCGGCACCTCGGGACCGAGATAACGCGAGCGGGGGCCCATGTCGCGGTGCGTCAACTTGAACCACGCCTTGGCAAATGCATCCGCGAACTCCTCTGGATTCTGCCGGAAACGCCGCGCAATTGGTTCGTAGATCGGGGCGAACTTCAGGGAAAGGTCCGCTGTGGTCATGATCGGCGGGTGCTTCTTCGACGGATCATGCGCGTCAACCACCATGTCCTCTTCGGCCACATCCCTGGCCTGCCACTGATGCGCCCCCGCCGGGCTCTTGACCAACTCCCATTCGTATTTGAACAACACCTTCAGATAGCCCAAGTCCCATTGGGTCGGATTCGGCTTCCAGGCGCCTTCGATACCACTGGTGATGGTATCCCCGCCTTTGCCGGTTCCGAAACTGCTCTTCCAGCCAAGCCCCTGCTCCTCAATACCGGCTGCCTCAGGCTCAGGCCCGACATGGGAGGCAGGACCCGCACCATGGCATTTGCCGAATGTGTGCCCTCCGGCCACGAGAGCGACGATTTCCTCGTCGTTCATGCCCATGCGTGCAAAAGTCTCTCTTACGTCAAGGCCGGAGGCGACCGGATCCGGGTTGCCGTTCGGCCCTTCCGGGTTCACGTAGATCAGACCCATCTGCACGGCGGCAAGCGGATTCTCGAGTTCTCGACCGCCGGCATGGCGCTTGTCGCCAAGCCATTCGCTCTCGCTCCCCCAGTAGATGTCCTCTTCCGGCTCCCAAATGTCCTCGCGCCCACCCCCAAAGCCGAAGGTCTTTAATCCCATCGACTCAAGCGCGCAATTGCCGGCAAGGATCATCAGGTCCGCCCATGAGATTTTCCTGCCGTATTTCTGCTTAATCGGCCACAGGAACCGGCGTGCCTTGTCAAGGTACGCATTGTCCGGCCAACTGTTGATGGGCGCAAGGCGTTGATTGCCGGTCCCGGCGCCCCCGCGGCCGTCACCGATGCGGTATGTGCCTGCGCTGTGCCATGCCATTCGGATGAAGAGCGGCCCGTAGTGACCGTAATCGGCAGGCCACCAGTCCTGAGAGTCGGTCATCAGCGCATACAGGTCCTTCTTCACGGCATCCAGGTCGAGTTTCTTGAACTCTTCAGCATAGTTGAAAGCTTCACCCATCGGATTGGACTTGGAGCAATGCTGGTGCAAAATGTTAAGATTCAACTGATTCGGCCACCAATCCTGGCTCGATCTAGCCCCAATCGCTGTTTTCGCGCCCGACATTGGACGCTGGTTTGTGCTGTCTGACATGGGAACCTCCTTTTCAAATTATCATAGTCTTGTAACAACCATTCTCTCTAGCAAGCAAAAAAATATATCACGATCGTTTCGCGCTTCTCTGGCAATGGGGACAAATGCCAAAAAAATCGAGACGATGATTCAAAATCTCATAGCCTGTCTTGCTGGCAAGCTCTTTCGATAGATCCTCAAGGTTTCCCACATCCGAATCCATAATGGTCTTACATTTTGTACAAATCAAATGGGGGTGGGGATACGGCCTGTTTCCGTCATACCGATTACCAACCTCGCTGAAATCCAACTCCACGACTTCTCCGATTTCTTTAAGCAGATTAACGGTCTTGTAGATCGTTGCCAGGCTGGTCGTTGGAAAGTTGTGTTCTACCTGTTTGAAAACATCCTCCACGCTAGGATAGCCTGTGCTTTCTGCAAGGATTTTCAATACGGCAAGTCGTTGGGGGGTTATGCGAAAATCAAGGTCTTTTAACTTATTGATCATTGTCTCCAAACGCTCTTGTGGATCGCAATGCTCCGGCGCACCCTTTTTTGACTGTAACTTCTTCAAGATACAACCCCGCTAAAGGATAAATGGTCGTTAAAAATAATCGTTATTTATAAATAACGATCGAATGGTTTTTGTTGTCAAGCTGTTTTGAGAAGGGACATTTTTCTTTCCCAAGATCGGTGTGGCCGCTTTTCCTCAGGCAGGGTTTTCCTACCCCCCAATGGGTGATTGCCCCCATTGACAGGCCTTTGTCTCCATACTATAAAAAATTTGTGAGGGTGGGAAGGCCGTCTTCCTGCAAAGCCCCTGTAGATACCACGCTGCCCGACTTGAGCCGAACGACCTTGCTGAGCAATGCCTCCCCGGCTGGCCTCACGGTGTTGGCAACTGTTAAAAAAAACACCCAGATACAGTTTCAAGCTCTAATCACAAGCAAACAGGTCTTTGATTGATCGTCTCGAGAGACTCGTCATAGATCGCCCTTCTAACCCCGCCATCTCCGCCAAGTGGGGCGGAAGGCACGTGCAGGGGCTCCATCTGTAACGGGGCCGTTCCACCGGAGGGTTGACCCTTGTTCATGAAGTCCGTGAAAGCGACACCAGACGAGGCACACATGAAAACACTTAATGTGGCCATAGTTGGCGGCGGGGCTGGATGCAAGGCAATTATGGACGTCATATTGGCCGAAAGGCTCAGCCACCTTCGGATGAGGCTTATCGGCGTGGCCTGCAGCAATCCCAAGGCGGTCGGTTATCGGTATGCCAAG
>JAFDGP010000119.1 GCA_019309245.1 Deltaproteobacteria bacterium
GACGTTCATCTCCATTTTGTCGATCAGCATGGCCTCCTTTTTCGCGGGCATGGGGGTATATATCTTGATGAGATGTTTCAACCGCTCATCCCGGATGGTTTTCTTTTCTTCCAGCTTGCTCTGAAGAGCCGTCTGGATCGCTGTAAGTCTGGAGATTTTTTCCTCTATTTCCTGTTTTAGTGCATCAAGTCTTTTGTGCTCCGCATCCAATTCAGCGCGTTGTTTTTCGAGCCGACGGCGTTTTTGTTCGAGGGTCTCCGGACTGATGGGGGTCTTTTTCCCGCCTGTGAGGACATAGCGGTCGAGGCCCGCGCTGATTTCTCTCAAATGGGCCTCCAGAGCCGAAATCTCTCTTTGGAGTACTGCCAAATCCGGGGCCTCGGCCGTGAGTTTGGACGAGGCGGCCTTGGTTGAATCCGAAGAACTCTTTTTTTTCGCTTCTTCCAATTTTTCCCCGGCAAGCGCTGTCGCACCCTTCCAGACGGTCGCGGTTGATGTCCGCCGACTTGACATAAACACAACGCCGGCAATCATCAGCTTGACCACAAACAAGCACACCAGGGTCACCAACAGGTACGATCTCAGCCGGGATGTTATCAAGGGTTGTCGCCCTCCTGTTCGGAATTTGCCATATCGCCTGGTTCTCTAAACGGGCTTGTGGAGTGCCTTTAACGCGTCTCCACTCGCCATCTAAGGCTTACGAGTTCGTCGGCGGCCTTTTGCTCCTCTGCTCTGACATGCTTTTCATACCGCCCAAAGGCCTTTTCCCGGAGCTGTTCAAGGCTTCGTCTTTTTGTTCTCTGCGCCTTGACCGCCTTTTCCTTTTCCCGAACGACCGCTTCCTGCTCGACGAGGCGATTACTTTCCACGGCAATGCGTTGGTTCAGACCCCGAAGATAAGCAACATAGATGCGATGTCGCCCCACATCAATGCCCTGTTCCTCTTCAGAACAAAGTTGCTTGTCTGCCCAAAGCAATTCCTGTTTCAAGGTTTCTATTTTTTTCTGAATTCGGTCAAGGGACTGCTTCGCCTTTGCCAGGTCCATCAGGGCCGTCTGCTCCAGGTAACGTCTGTATCGAACAACCGGATCAAGGCGAAATCTGAACGCTTTCATATCAAAGGTCTTTAGGCGTCCGTTTCAAACAATTCCTTAAGCTGTTTTACCGCGGCCCCAAAGGACATGGCCTCAGCGATGTCTTGACGCAAAAAAGCATTGACCCTGTGGATCATTTTTTTCGCGTAATCGATCCTGGGATCCGTGCCGTCTACATAGGCGCCGATTGATATCAAATCTTCTGCATTGCGATAAGTAGCCAGGACCTCACGGAATTTCACGGCAGCCTGCATATGTTCCAAATCTACAATATCACGCATAACCCGGCTCACACTCGCCATGACGTCAATAGCGGGATAATGTCCCTGGTTGGCCAAATCACGCGACAGGACAATATGCCCGTCTACAACGGAACGTACCGCGTCACCCACAGGGTCATTCACATCATCGCCTTCCACCAGGACCGTATAAATGCCGGTGATCGCGCCTTTTCCCTCAACGCTCCCGGCGCGTTCCACCAGTTTTGGGAGCTGTGCGAAGAATGACGGTGTGTAACCCCTGGCGGTGGGCGGTTCTCCGGCAGCGAGCCCGACATCACGTGAAGACATCGCAAACCTGGTAATGGAATCCATCACCAGGAGCACATCCATGCCTTGGTCCCGGAAATACTCTGCGAGTGTGGTTGCAAAATATGCCCCTCGCATTCTGATCAGAGGGGAGTTGTCGGAGGTGGCGGCGACCACAACGGACCTTCTCAATCCCTGTTCTCCCAGAGTGTTCTGGATGAAGTCCTTCACCTCGCGGCCCCGTTCCCCGATCATGGCGACGATGCTGACATCCGCACCGGTATGCCGAGCCATCATCCCCATCAGCGCGCTTTTCCCAACCCCGGACCCGGACATAATTCCAACCCGTTGCCCTTTTCCAATCGTAACCAAAGCATTGATCGCCCCCACACCGACATCGGCCACGGTTCGGATCGGGTGCCGGTCCATGGGATTGACGACCTTTCCGTAAAGAGGATAATAACCATTTTCAAGGATTGGACCGTTTCCATCGATTGGACGGCCAAATGCATCGACCACCCTACCGATAAAATCGTCTCCTACGGCCACGTAAGGCCGGTCGTCCAACAGGCTAATCCTGGATCCCGGCGCTACTCCCCGCATTTCTCCATATGGCATCAACATGATGCCCCGATCTTTGAACCCGACCACCTCTGCAAGCAGCTTCTCTCCACCACTGCCTTCAATTCCGCATGTACTGCCAATTCCTGCACCCGGCGGTCCTTCGCCTTCAGCAATTAGGCCGGTTACTCTGACCACACGGCCCATCGCAGTCATGCTTCTGCTCGACTCAACCGCTTGCATGTACGCCTGCCAGTTTATTTCCACCATGCGCCATAAAGACAACTATGATACTGTCTGTTCTTGGGCATAAGCCTGTTGAATGGCGGTACGGATTTGATCCAGCTGCGTATCGATGCGAGCATCAACATGACCAAAGTCCGTTTCCAACAGGCAGCCACCCGGAGAGATCTTCGGATCCCCTTCGACTGTGATCGATTTCAGATCCTGAATCGTTTCAAAAAACTGCGCCCTCAGTTCCTTGACATATTCCATATCCGCCGGGCTGACCTTAACGGTAACATGAGACCGGTCGGCCATCAGCTCAAACGCCTTTAAGATCGTCTCACGCACCACCGTGGAGTCCGTGTCGATTTTTGCGTGGACAACTTTTTCTGCAATACGGAAGACCAGATCCAAGATGTGTTTCTCATGCTGCTTTGTGAAATCATCCTTATAAGCTGTAATTTCTTCAAACACCTGCTTTATGTTGTCCAGGAGTTTGTCGAGCTTTTTTGCTCCCATCTCCTTCCCGTCCCGCTCGCCCTGAGAAAAGCCCTTTTCATAGGCTTCCTGCTCAACAGTGGAGGCCCTTGCCTTTGCCTCATCAACGATTCTGTGAGCATTGTCCAGTACTTTGCGCGCTTCATCTACAGTGTCAGCCACCAGGGCTTCAAAGGGAAGACTTGCAGAATCGGTGTCGCCGTAGAATACCTCGAACGGATATTCGGGCTTCGGTGTTTCGGGTTCGTCAAAAGAAGTCATTGTGAATGGTTTGTAATGGCCATTTTCGGAGCCACCAGCGGTTGTATCAGACAAGGACATCTTCCTTTCCTTTCGCGAGCACAATCTTGCCTTCGGCCTCAAGTTCTCTGGCGACCCGAATCATGTTCTGTTGTGCAGCCTCTACCTCACTGAGTTTTACCGGCCCCATCACTTCCATATCTTCACGAAGCATTTCACCGGCCCGAGAGGAAAGATTGCTGAAGATTTTTTCACGTAACTCTTCTGAGGCTGTCTTCAGGGCCACGGCCAATTGAGACGTCTCTACCTGTTTGAGTATTTCCCGCATCCCTCGGTCATCAACTTTGAGGAGATCTTCAAAGATAAACATGAGTTGCCGGACCTCTTCGGCGACTTCGGCGCGTTCTTCCTCAATGGCTGTGAGTACGTTTTCTTCAGTCTCCTTGTTCACTTCGTTGAGGATATCCGCCAGCACACCGACACCGCCGAGCTTTTTTGCGGATCTGGAATCGCCTCGAACCGTAAGTTCTTTTCGAAGGGCGTCATCCACCTCCTTAACCACCTCATGGGGAACGCGGTTAATCTCGGCAATCCGCATTGCCAGAACGCTTTGCATCTCCTTTGGCATTTCATTGAGAATCTCAGCGGCCCTGGATGGTTTCAGATGCACAAGAATAAGCGCAATCGTCTGGGGATGTTCTCCCTTTATAATATTGGCGATCTCCTTGGTATCTATTCCATCGAGGTAGTTGAAAGGGACGTCCTTTTTTCCCTTTTCAATCTCACGATAAACCGCCGCCGCCTTTTCCTCATCCATGCCCAGATCCATTAAGGTCTTCAGAAAGGTATCGCCTTGAACAACCACCTGGTGATTCTGAAGGCCGGCCAGAAATTCCTCCATCACTTTCCTCATCACGTCCGGAGCTACATATTGGATTTCGGACATATTCGAGGCGAGTTTGCTGACCTCCTCTTCATTCATTTTCTTGAACATTTCAGCGGTAAACTGCTCTCCCATCATCAGCAAAAAGACCGCTGCCTTCTGGGGTCCGCTCAGGTTGTTTGGATCCAGTGTTTCACCCGGCATTACCGTTCCTCACGTAACCATCCTCGAACCAGCTGTTCCGTCCTTTCTGTATTCTCCTTTGCCAGCCTGATTGTCTTTTCGCGAATATCCATTTCTGCCGGTTCCGGCAATCTGGCGCCTTCCTCGGCGTGTTCACCAACCGGCAACTCTCTAGGCCCCCCGGTGGTCGGCGCGATGGTTTTCATGGACTTCATGAGGGGTCGCACCACAAACATGAATACCAAAAACACCAGCACAAGATTGATCGCCGTCCTGGCGTATCGACGGCCCAGGGACCACCAGTCTATTCCTGCACTACCCTCAAACACCGGTTTGTCCGCACCTGAAATCGGAAAGGAGCTCACGTAGACCTGATCCCCACGATCAGCATTAAACCCCATGGCTCTCTTCACGATCCGTTCGAATTCTTCCAGTTCTTGCTTGGACCTCGGAACATATTTGCGGGCCTGTGTGCCATCCTCTTGGACAGACGTTTCATACGTCCCATCCACAACAGCTGCTACAGAAACCCGCGTAATCGCCCCGGAGGGTTTGATCACCCGGCGTGTGATCTTGTTAATCTCGTAATTCACTACTTCATCTTCTTTGCGAGAGCTTGCCTTTCCAGCTCCTCCGCCCTGAACGGGTACCGTGCCCTGGCTGGTGTTTTCAAGGCGGATCCCCGAAGCGCTGGTTTCATCTTTTGCGGAAGATTCAGATCTGCGCTGCCTGCTTCGAATCACACTGCTGTCCGGGTCGTATTTTTCCTCACTCATATCCACCTGGTCGAAATCAATGTCCACGCTGGCACGAACAATGGCCTTGCCCTTTCCGACAATGCCTTCCAGCATACTTTCCACCCGCCGGGATATTTGTGTCTCAACCTCTCGTTGATATTCAAGTTTGTTGCTGGCATAAAGGGCGGACGCGTCCCCCTGGTTGGTTCCTTTAAACAGTACATGTCCTGAGGCATCTACAACGGTGACTTGGTCCGGCGACAACCCCTCCACCGCATTGGCCACCAGGTGGACCACACCCGTCACTTTTTCCGGAGACAGAGGTGCACGGAGTTTCAAAAACACGGAGGCAGATGGCGGTTTACTATCTTCAACAAACAAGGAAGCCTCAGGCATGACCAGCAACACACGGGCCTGATCCACTTCCTTGAATTCCGTAATCGTCCGGACCAGTTCTCCCTGGAGGGCACGTTGATAGTTAAGCCGCTGGACAAATTCAGTGGTGCTGAAATTGGTCTCATCAAAAATCTCAAAACCCACTTGGCCTCCCGCCGGCAGCCCTTCTCCGGCAAGGGCAAGTCGTAACTCATAGACGTCTTCGGCCGGCACCTCGATCGTCGATCCGCCTCCGGAAAGCCTGTAAGGGGTCCGCTGTTCTCTGAGCTTTGCTACAATACGGCCAGCGTCTTCTGAGGAAAGGTTGCTGTACAGGACCTGGTAGTCGACCTTGTTCGCCCACAAAAACATCACCACGAAACCGCAAAGCACCATGCCGACTACAGCCACCATGGTAATCTTTTTTGAGGGCGGCATGGCCTTGAAAACGGCTATAAACTGTTCAATCAGTGCTTTCATATCCATCGTCTGAGCGAACTCCGTGTCCTGTTTTTTGCCCTATCACTTTTCTTCCGTGTATCGGGGAGACATCCACTGCCCTGTTATTTAGAAATTAAGGCTTCATGTCATCTTCACCTGACATCTGGATAAAGCAGCCATTAGAACTGCATATGCATAACTTCCCGGTAGGCCTCCAAGGCCTTATTGCGAATCTGCAACAGAAGCCTCAGGGAAATATCCGCCTTTTGTAAGGCAATCATGGTTTCATGGATGCCTGTCTTTGCCTGAACCATCTGCTCCACAGATTGATCTGCCTGTGTCTCCAAGTTGTTGAGATCTTTTAGGGCCTGTTTCACGTAACCGGAAAAGCCAGTCCCTTTTTTCCGAACCGCACCACTATCGCGGAGGATATTCCGATCTTGGAACCCCCTTTGAATTTTCAGCTCATCCATGGCTCTTTACCCCCTTGCCGCTTCCTCTCTGTCCGAATTAGCCGAGAGCCTATCGTCCTATCTCCAAGGCCTTCAGCGCCATCTTTTTTGCAGCCGAAATCGCGGTGACGTTGGCCTCATACGCCCTTCTTACAAACATCATTTCCGTGGTCTCGGTCACCACATTGACATTGGGATAAGACACATAGCCATCAGCGTCTGCATCAGGATGCCCAGGTTCATAGATACGCCGAAAAGGTGTCATCTCTTCCACAATCTCGTCGATCCGCACCCCGGAAAGGGCCTCGGCCTGGTCGCTGAGCACGGCATCAAAGTCATTGACAGGGCGCGAGTGTATTAACGCGATTTTTCTCCGATAAGGCACGCCGTCCCGGGTGTGGGTGGTATTCACGTTGGCAAGATTGGTCGCGATCACATTCATGGTGGTGCGCTGTGCGGTAAGTCCCGTGGTGCTGATATGAAGAGCCGTCAAAAAATCCATACTATCGACCTCCTTCTATGATGGCCTGTTTGAGGATGGAAAATTTTCGTAATAGGGCTTCAATGCCGGACTGATATCTCAGATTGTTTTCCGCGAGCTTGGACATTTCTCGGTCAATGTCCACCCCGGCATGATCTTCTTCGACGATCTCATAGTCTGCCGTCCCGAGCCGGCGGGCCGGAAAATGAAGGGGGTGGGTTCGGCTCATGGGCACCGAGCGTTCTTCCAGGGCATGATGAAGGGCCTGGTCAAAGTCCAAGTCCTTAGCCTTGTATCCCGGAGTGGCCACATTGGCCACGTTACTCGCAATGACCCCATGCCTCAGCTTAGCAATTTCTAAAGACCGCTCGACTATGCCGTACGTCTTTCCAAACAACGTTTTGATCGGCATCAGACGCCTCCTCAGCCCTGACACGGCGGCTTGGGATGCAGCATGAATCCCGTCTCCGATCGGGACACCACGCATAGCGTGCCCAAGTCATGTGTTTTGAAGCTTCCCTATGTTCAAGCAATTTACGTGCCCTGCCTACAGCACTGCCATTTGGCGTTTGTATTCATTGAGCTTGTTTCTCAAGGTGCGCACACTGATTCCAAGGATGTCCGCCGCGTGTGTCCTATTGCCGTCTGTCTGATCCAGCGCCTGAAAAATCATCTTTTTCTCCATCTCTTTTAAAGACCCACGAAATCCAACAAGCGCCGCCCGATCGTCCTGGTGGATATCTTCAAGAAATAAATCGGTCCTGGTAATGTGATCCCTCTTGCATAACAAGACTGCCCGCTCGATGACATTCTCAAGTTCCCTCACATTGCCCGGCCATGGCATTTGTACCAGC
>JAFDGP010000120.1 GCA_019309245.1 Deltaproteobacteria bacterium
AGATCGATCACTGGCAACAAGAGATGGCCTTGACCGCGTTTCATCATGCAGCGCCTCAATTTTTGTCTGTGGCCTTAATCTCCAAAACCGGTGACACAGTAGCCACCACTGTACAGGAGGAATCGAAGCAAACGGTGGTCTATAAGAGTCCCGTTTTCCGGAAGGCCCTATCCGGGAAAAGTGCCATCTCGACCGTCATGTTTACAAAGGACAATTTGCCTTCTGTTCAGATGGCCGAACCGGTGAAGCATTTGGGAACAGTAAAACATGTTCTGTGGGGAGTTCTCAACTTGAAGTCCATCTGGGATATCCTGGACACCATCAATATAGGACAGACCGGACATGTCTTTATTATGGACCTGTCAGGGCGATTGATCGGACATCCCGAGATCGACCGGGTAGTCAAGGCTCTGCCGCCGGAACGGCCCGATGCCTTGATAAAGATCCGAAGATCGCATGTCCCTGTGGAATGGATTGAAAACAATGACCATTCCAAGGTCTACTGCGTCGGCTGTTATATCCCGAAGCTCGATTGGATTGTTGTCCTTTCGCAGAACTATTCGGAAATCTATGGCTACCTCTATGACAATATTTACTGGGCCGGTCTTATCACGGGCTTTGTCTGCCTGGTTGCAATTCTCATCGGATGGAGCGGCGTAAGGCGCTTCCTGACGCCTATTTACAACCTGCACCGGCAAGTTAAGAAAATAGGCATGGGCAATCTGGATCAAAAGGTATCCGTTTCATCCCAGGACGAGATCGGCGAACTGGCCCACGCCTTCAATGAAATGACCGAGTCTCTAAAGGCATTTATTCGCCGCGAAGTAGAAACTGCCAAGGAACTGGTTCATGCCAAGAACCTGGCGGTCCTGGGAACCACATCCAGCAAGGTGACCCATGAGGTGGGAAATCTGTTGAATAATGTGGGCCTTATTTTACCGATATTAAGGGCCGAAAGGCTCAGCCCCAAGGGACAAACCGCCCTGCAGATGCTCGAAAAGGATTCGGCCAGGATTCGTGAATTCATCCAGGAATTTCTCCAGTTCGCCAAGCCCCCGGAACTGAACCTGAAAAGGGAATCTCTTGAGGCCGTTGCCCGGGAGGTCCTGGCCGTCTACGAGCCGCAGGCCAAGGTCCGTCAAACGGTTCTCAAGCTGCTCTGGCCCTCGAACCTGCCGCCAGTCCCGGTGGACACGAGGCTCATATATCAGGTGCTCAACAATCTGGTCAAAAACAGCTTCGAGGCCATGGACCATGCCGGCGGGATCACTGTGGAAGGACGCCTTGAGGATAACCACTTGCTCATCATCCTGACGGACACCGGACCCGGCATGTCGTCGGAGATAGTAGATCAAATCTTCGACCCCTTTTTTACGACAAAAGGCAAGAAGGGAACCGGTCTGGGCCTTTCGATTGTCAAAACCATTATGGAGGCCCATCGGGGGACCATTGAATGCCGAAGTAAGCCCGGTTCCGGGACAACCTTTATCCTGGCCCTTCCTGTGCAGTAATGTTCGTATCAGCACTGCGACGGGTCGGGCAAGATCTTGCGGGGACCATATTGCATAACCCGGCGTTCCGGCTGTTCGACAGCCCCGCTTTAAGCGAGAAGCGATCAAGCGTACGGCAATGGGTTACGGAAAGGCAGAAGAGAAACGCATGAATTTCGCCGATGCCCCCATGGAAGCTCTGGATCGGATCTATGCCTGCTATGACGCCCTGGCAAAAGACTTTACCACGGCCTGCACCCGTGGATGTTCCCTGTGCTGTACCCAGGACGTTACCCTCACCAGTCTTGAGGGACGCTACCTTCTCCGGCACATCCTCAAAAACGGCCGAGAAGACCTTCTCCTATCCTTTCATGACAACCCCGCGTTGGAAACCGCGGGCAGAGTCGTCACCACGAACGAGTTTGCCCAATTATGCTTTTCAGGAAAAGACCTCTCGGAAGACGGCATCCCGTCTGCCCGCCAGCCCTGCAAGTTACTTTCCCACGGACAGTGTGCGGTCTATGAGGCACGCCCGTTCGGATGTCGGTGTTTTTTTTCGACCCGGCCGTGTGAAAAAGAAGCCTGTGCCGTAGTAGACCCCTTCCTGCTGACCCTAAACACCGTCTTTCTGCAATTCATTGAACACATCGACAGGGGGGGATTTTTTGGAAAACTGGAACACGTTGTGGTCGCTTTAGAGCGCCGAATACCTTATACGGCCGCAGGTGGCGGCACATGGCCACCAGCCCTGCCCACCAACTGTTCTATTCCCGGCCTGTTGATTCCTCCTGAACACCGCTCACGGATGGAACCCATTGTATCGAATTTGGTACAAATCGCATCGGGAATCATTCGTACGGGTCACGCTAATCCGAAAAGATCAAATTGAAGACAGTGACCATATGATATACAATTAGATAGAAATATTTATGATACAGGCATCAAAAGGAAAATTTTATGCGGATTTTGTTGGTTGAGGACGACCAAAGAATTGCCTCCTTCGTATCAAAGGGCCTCAGAGAAGAAGGGTTCGCTGTGGATCACGCCGCGGACGGCGTCGACGGATTGCATCTGGCGCTCAATGAGCGATATGACGCGGCCGTGGTCGACATTATGTTGCCCGGACTCAGCGGTCTGGATCTTATTGAGAAACTCCGTCAGGAAGGAATCAACACCCCCGTCATCATTCTCAGTGCCAAGCGCTCTGTTGATGACCGCGTAACCGGACTCCAGAGAGGCGGGGATGATTATCTGACGAAACCCTTTTCGTTTTCGGAACTGCTGGCACGTATCAGGGCCCTGATCCGAAGGGCCGCCAAGCAGGGCTCCGAAACGACCAGCCTTGAAATAGGCGATCTTCGCCTGGATTTGCTCACCCGGGAAGTCATCCGGGCTGGCACGAAGATTGAGCTGCCGCCTCGCGAGTTCGCCCTACTGGAATTTCTCATGCGTAACGCGGGGCGGGTCGTCTCAAAGACCATGATACTGGAAAATGTCTGGGACTATAACTTTGACCCTCAAACCGATGTGGTCGAGGTTTTGGTATGCCGCCTGCGGAGCAAGGTGGACAAAGATTTTGACAAAAAGATGATCCAAACCATGCGCGGGATCGGCTATGTCCTCAAGCCCTAACCCAAAGCCCTTTCGCAAAACGGTCGGGTTTCGTCTTACGGCCTGGTATTCGGCGATATTCATTTTCAGCGCGATATTGCTTTTTGGATTTTCCTACTTCTACATTTCGGCCTCCCTGAAAAAACAGGAGCACCGGGCCATTTCCGCAGAACTCAAGCAACTCGCGTCTCTTTATGCCATGGGCGGGCTGGACTACGTGGAGCGTAAGGTTACGGCGCACAGGAAGTTCGAAAGGGATAAACCTTTTCTGGTTCGGATCGGCGGGCCGAACAACGAAACGCAACTTTTGATTCTTCCTGCCCAGTGGATGGAGTTCGACATCAAACAGCTTGAACGCATTTCCTGCGAAAACGGCGTCACATGGACATCCCTTCATGGGAAAAACGGAAAAACCGCTCTTGAGCTGGCCACCATACGCCTGCCCGATCAATCCATTCTCCAGGTCGGAAAGAGTGTTCTGGAGCGCTGGAAGATTCTGGAGCACTTTCGCCGGTATTTTTTACTGATCCTGGCTCCGCTGGTCGTCCTCGGATTGGCCGGTGGAAGCCTGGTCGCCTTTCGGGCCCTTCGGCCCATCCGCCACATTATCACGGCGGTCCGCTCCGCGACCTTGGGCAAAATGGACACCCGTGTGGCGAGCACCGGCACGAATGACGAGCTTGGTGAACTGATCACCCTGTTTAACGAAATGTTGAATCGCATCGAAATGTTGATTGAAGCCATGAGAGATTCTCTGGATAATGTGGCGCATGATCTTCGCACCCCGATGACGCGATTGAGGGGAATCGCAGAGATGGCGCTGCGTTCCAACCAGAGTGTGGAGGAATGCCGGGAGGCTCTGGCCGAATGTATCGAGGAATCGGAACATATCTTAAAGATGCTCGACGCCCTGATGGACATCTCCGAAGCACAGATGGGGGCTATGAAGCTCAACTGCGAACGGATCGACATCGGTGATGTCGTAAACCACATCGGAGAAGTCTACGGGTACATCGCCGAAGATCGAGGCATCTCCCTTAACATCCGGTCTCCCAAAGGGATTTGGGTTTACGCGGATTCGACAAGGCTGTATCAGGTGATTTCAAACCTGCTCGAAAACGCCCTCAAATATACGCCGCGAGGCGGAAGCATCGACGTGGACGCCGCGGCCGATCATAACGAAATCGTGATTGCCGTCAAGGACACCGGAATTGGGATCCCCGAAGAAGAACTATCCCGGATATGGGACCGCTCCTACCGTGGAGACCAAAGCCGTTCACAATCGGGGCTCGGCCTGGGTCTTAGCCTGGTCAAGGCCCTGGTCGAGGCCCATAACGGTCGGGTCTCTGTTTCCAGCCGGCCGGGAAAGGGTTCGACATTTACCATCTGTCTTCCCGCCGCAAAGCCATAAAATCGGTGATTACCAGTAGAACTGGTGATACGGGGAAGGCCCATGAAAGGGGCCTCAACACCAAAGTTCTTGTGATGGCCGCTGAATCCGTGCACCGGCCACCGGCGATCGGATACCGGCACATACACATGGAAACCACGCCGGAAACGGTACAAACTTTTCAATTCTCATCGGCAGAGCCGGTGGACTGTGCACAGGTTCACATTATCGCGTCCGGATTTCCAAAATTTTCGACCATTCCAACCTTTCAATTTTGTAACCTTTCTGCAAGCTCGCTGCAAGGTAGACCTGTTATACTCCATTCAACAATAGGGTCAGTCAGGTTCAATGAAAATGGAAAGGAAGCCACGAAATTTTAAGGAGGAGAAACCATGAACACAGTTTTGCAAGAAAGCGTCGATGCCGTATCGGCGGGCACCCAGACCCTCAAACGAGAGCTTTTTCTGATGGAGCGCCCTGCGACATCCGATGAGAACGGCACAGAAAAAGACACGTTGGACGTCCTCGCCCGACGGGTGATGCGTCTGGAATTCGAGGTAGCCGGCTTGATGTCCACCTATCTTTCGCTCAGTTATCAATATCCGGCAGGTCAAACATCGCAAGTCCTTGACGACCTCTGGGGTGTGTTTGTGGCCCTTGACGACATGTACCGGACCATTAACGGGGCGCAACAAGAATCCAGTACCAGCATGGCCATCCATCCGGCACAAGTAAAACAACTTCAGCTTGTCTGGGTTAAACTGAACAAAAAGACGCGGCAGGCATCCAAACAGCTCGCCGAAGTGAGGCTCTTGTCCCATGCAAAAAGATACGCCATCCATTGACGCACCCAAAAGGGCTCTGTATGATTTTCGACAATGCGAGAGCGACAGACCAGAATTAATCAGATGCCCTCGGCAGCCCGGAGAACTTCGGATTTCAAAAGGGGCCTGCGCCCGTCAGTACCTCCTGGCACGTAAAAAGAACGCGAAAAACGGCGCCGGGGTGTTCGGCAATGCCAAGTTGTGGAGCCTGGAAGCTTGCCGCAATTGTCCCACCGGCCGGCGTTGTCTGGAAACGTCGAACCGGAAGAAAAACGTCGGATAGCAGGCTTGCATGATAATGTCCTGTTGGCTTACTCATAAGAAGAGCTTTGCACAACACACTGATCGGCTACCGGGAGCGCAAAATGTTACCTTGTAAGCGAAAGCAACGGGTTTTGCTAAGGTCTCATAAGCTTATTACCGCCAATGTGGCCGTCGTCCGGATCCAATCCGTAAGCCCTTTACGCCAGGGGATGCGGGCGGGATCGGCGATGATGGTGTTGCTGCTTGTATTGCTGACAACGTGCCCGGCCATTTCAGGTCCGACCACCCGCCGTGCGCTGAACACCGAGGACGCCTTGGCCAATGCGGCCGCTACGAGCCTGCCCGCTATTGTGCATATTGAAGCCGTGAAGCGTGGAAACGCTCTATTAAACTCAAACGACTCGGCCTCTCCTGCTGCTCTTTTAAAGGAGTTGATCGCAATGGAGGGAGCAACCGGCCGGATCCAACAGGACATGAAAGCCCTTGGAACTGGCATCATCATCGACGCCCGGGCTCATGTTTTGACAAACCGGCTGCTGGTCGTTGGTGCTTCTGAAATCGAGGTCTTCATGGCGGACGGAAGACGTTACCCTGCCACACTGGTCGGAATGGATGCGCAGATGGATCTCGCGGTAATCCAAATCGCGACCACTGATCCTTTGCCGTACGTTACCTTTGGGGACTCGGATGCCCTCCACGCCGGACAACCCGTCTGTGCGCTCGCCCATGTGCATCCCGGGCATCCTGCCGTGGTCCACGGAATTTTACTTGAAAAAAACGATGCCGGATCTCGTCCCCCGCTATGGGATCGCAGCTTCCTGAGTCCGTCCGGCATAGTCAATCTGGCCTATTGCGGCAGTCCATTAATCAATATTTTTGGCGAAGTTATCGGCGTCAATGCCGCAATCGTTTCGACCGCCGACGGCCTGAAAGGAATCGCCTTTTCTATTCCCGCCAACGCGGCACAGGCTGCAGCCAGAAGGCTGATTTCGGGCCGTGGGATCCAGGGCGACTGGAAGCCGAACAGGCCCGGATTCTTGCAAGCTGCACTGGCCAGACGCATAAGCCTTTGTAATGAGAAGGTGTTGCACTTCCATTTCGCGACACGCTCAACCATACCTGCCCGTGGGCGTGTCAAAACTGTGACAGTCCCCACCGATGGCCAGGATAATTTTTCGGACAGGGATATCCAGACCCGGCCCGTATGTCTGGACGTCCCGGCTGTATCTGCTGTGGCCGGGCGGGATCGGTCCATGGGCGCGTCCCAGCCCCTTGAGACCGGCGGCATTTCACTACAGCAACGTCTGGGGGTAGAAACCCGACCCGCCAGCCCTGAAGAACTCAGGAAATTCCACCTGCGTGGCCGGCAGACGATGGTTGTTACTTGGCTGGACCCGACCGGCCCTCTGGCGCGCGCGGGTGTTGAAATCAATGACATGATGTTGGAAATCAACGGCCAAAGGATCAAGGGGCCGGATCATTTCGTACAGCTTGTAAGCTGTACAAAGCCCAGAAAACGCGTCACCATTCTTGTTCTCGACCACAGGACCGGTCGTGCTGGATACATACAGGTTCGAACCCCTTAGCCGGTTTCCACCCATAAATGGCCCTTTTTCCTCTGAGCGGTGTTCTCCGCGGGTTTTCGCCTGCGAAGTACGCCCGGTACGTCTCGGCGAAAACCCTTGTGCGGCCTTGCTCAGAGAAAAAACTGCTCATTTATGAATTGAAAACACTCGCCGGCGTGCATTGATTATTTTTTGGTTGCGGACAAGCACCGCCGGTTTCCACCCATAAATGGCCCCTTTCGCCGGAACAAATTCCTCCAACGCTTTTGGTTACAACGTTTGGACTTGACACCACTTTACGTCTTGTCCTAATAGTAGATCCATCTCTGGATAGAGATCACGATGAGCTGGCTATGAGGTCAGCCCGAACTGCTCAGGCTCTGTGTAT
>JAFDGP010000121.1 GCA_019309245.1 Deltaproteobacteria bacterium
TGTGGAAGATGACTGGGAATCCCCCACGCTCGGCGCTTCCGGGCTGGGCTGGGAGGTGTGGCTGGACGGTATGGAGATCACCCAGTTTACCTACTTTCAGCTTGCGGCCAGCTTTGAGCTCAAGCCCGTGTCCGTGGAGATCACCTACGGCCTGGAGCGAATTGCCATGTACCTTCAAGGGGTGGACAACGTGTTCGACCTGAGGTGGAACGATACGATCTCCTATGGCGATTTGCACCACCAGGCGGAAGTAGAACATTCCACCTACAATTTCGAAGAGGCCGACGTGGAGATGCTGTTTTCTCTGTTCGACATGTACGAACGGGAGTCCAGGCGGATTATTGCCAAGAACCTGGTCCTGCCTGCCTACGAATATTGCCTGAAATGTTCCCATACTTTTAATCTGCTCGATGCGCGCGGAGCCATCAGTGTGACCGAAAGGACTGGGTATATTGCCCGCGTTCGGAACCTGGCGCGCGCCTGTGGCCAGGCCTATCTTGAGCAAAGAAAGGCCCTGGGATTTCCACTGCTTCGTGCATCGTAGCAGTTGCAACCATTTTCCTATGACAAAAGAAGAATATTATCAGCCATGAAGACGCTACTTGTTGAAATTGTAAGCGAGGAACTTCCGGCCGGCTATATCGCCCCGGCCCTGGAGGCCATGCGCTCCGCGATGGACGCAAAGCTGACCGAGGCGCGTATTGCACACGGTGCCATGAAGACCTACGGCACCCCCAGGCGGCTGGCCTTAAAGGTCGAAGACGTCGCCGACCGCCAGGCCCCCATGACCACCCAGGTCATCGGCCCGCCAAAGGCGGTCGCCTTTAACGGCCAAGGGCATCCCACAAAAGCGGCGCACGGGTTTGCAAAAAGCCAGGGGGTGGCCGTCAATCGCCTGCAGATTACCACCACAGACAGGGGTGATTACGTATGCGTCAAGAAAACCGAACGGGGGCTGGCTGTGCGGCGGCTGCTTGAAGCGATTATCCCGGAGGTGATCACGGGCATCGTATTTCCAAAATCCATGCGCTGGGCCGACCTTGACCTTGTGTTCGCCCGACCCATTCATGCCATCGTCGCTTTATTGGACGACCGGGTGGTGCCTTTTACACTGGAGAACATCAAAAGCGGACGGCGGAGCCTGGGGCACCGCTTCATGCACCCCGGCTCCGTGGTCGTCAAGCATGCCTCACAATATCCCGCCGTGCTTCGCGAGGCGGGTGTTGAGCCCGACATGGCGAAACGCAGGAACATGGTGGCCACCGAGATTGCCGGGGCTGCCGATGCCCTCAACGGTCGGGTGCTTGTTGATGACGACCTGGTGGACACGGTGACCAACCTGGTCGAGGACGTGGTCGTATCCGCGGGCCGTTTTGATGAAGGTTTTCTTGAAATTCCCCGTGAGGTCCTGATTACGGCTATGCGGGAACACCAGAAGTACTTCGCGGTGGTGGATTCCGACAACCGTTTGCTGCCCTGCTTTATTGCGGTGAACAACACGCGGGCCGGGGATATCTCGGTGGTGACCCGCGGCCACGAGCGGGTTTTAAGGGCCAGGCTGGAGGATGCGCGGTTTTTCTTTGAGGTGGATTCCAAAACCCCGATGGCCGAGATGGTGGATTGCCTCAAGGGGGTGATGTTCCAGGCGAAGCTGGGGTCCATGTATGAGAAGGTGGCGCGGATTGAGGCCTTGGCTACCCACCTTGCGGGCCGGATTGATCCGGATATCGTGCCGGTGGCGAGCCGAGCGGCCTGGTTGTGTAAGGCGGACCTGACAAGCCAGATGGTCAACGAGTTTCCCAAACTTCAGGGCGTGATGGGCCGTGTTTATGCCGAGCTTGCTGGAGAGCCCGCGCAGGTCGCCAGGGCCGTTGAGGAACATTACCTGCCCGCGCACGCGGGCGGACGGCTGCCCGGCACCCTGGCCGGTGCGGTGGTGAGCGTGGCCGACAAGCTCGATTCCGTGTGCGGATGCTTCGGGGTCGGCCTGGTGCCTACCGGAACGGCGGATCCATACGCCCTGAGGCGTCAAGCCCTCGGCATTATACAGATTTTTTTGGCCCGGGGTGTTTCGGTTTCGATCAGGAGCCTGATTGAGAAAAGCCTGGCCCTGCTGGAGGGAAAGACCACACAAGACCCCGCCGCTACGGCTGAACAGGTGCTTGTCTTTTTCCAACACCGACTGGAACACCTGCTGGTGGAGCGCGGGTTTGCCAAAGACACGGTAGCGGCCGTAACCGCCACCTCCGTGGACGACATTCCGGGGGTGCTCAAACGCGCAGAGGCGCTTCAGGGGCTCAGGGCGAAACCCGATTTTGAATCCCTGGCCGTGGCCTTCAAACGGGTGGTCAATATCATCAAGCAGGCCCGGCAACGGGGTGATATGGCAGCGGGATACAGCACCATCAGCGCTGATCCTGCGCTATTTCAGGATCCGGTGGAACAGGGGGTCTATGAGGCCTTTAATAGGGTCAAGAAAGCGGTCCTGGAAGATTTCAGCGGACGCGCCCTGGATCAAGCCCTGGCCATGGTGGCGACCCTTAAGGGCCCCATAGACGATTTTTTTGACGGGGTGATGGTCTTGACCGACGATGAGACCTTGAAACAAAACCGGCTGGCCTTGCTTCGAGAAATATCCGATTTGTTCGCCGTGTTCGCGGATTTTTCCAGGATATCCACATAACCTGTTTTCGATCAGTGCCGCCGGTGGGCCAGCATGAGCCCGGCAATGGTTTTTGCGTCTTGGATCTCCCCCCGCATGATCATGTCTATGGCCGCGTCGAATGTGGTGGGCCGCACCTCCAGCACCTCATCCTCGTCAAGGGCCTGCCCGGTCGGGGTGAGCCCGGTGGCCAGAAAGATATGGATGTGTTCGTCTGTGTATCCCGGGGCGGGCAGGATCTCGGCCAACTTTTCCAGACGATCGGCCCTGTAACCGATCTCTTCAACCAGCTCTCGATGGGCGCACTGGTCCGGTGATTCGCCTTTTTCCAGGGTGCCGGCCGGGATCTCCCACACAAAATTGCCCACGGCATGCCGGAACTGTCGGATCAAGGCGATCCGGCCGTCATCAAGCACCGGCACCATGGCCGCCGCGCCAGGATGGCGTATGACTTCCCGGTTTTTGACCACGCCGTTTGGAAGGAGCACTTCCTCTACCAGCACGGTGAATATCCTGCCGCGGTAAATTTCCGTCTTTTTTTGAATGTTGAACGTCATGGATCCTCCTTTTCTTTTTGCCGGGCCCGTGATACCTTCCAGACGGCATCGGAAAAAGTCGCGGCCGGCCGCGACTGTCGGCGCAATACAATGATTTCGAAAAGCCACGTCGTTATTAGATGGGAGAAAGGCAGGAAAAAAGCAAGCTGTTTCAGGACCTGGCCGACCTGTACGCCGAGATGGAGGCGGCCTATAACCTGGTGGCCGACGGGCTCGGCCTGTCATGTGACGGGTGCCCGGACAATTGTTGCACCTCTTTTTTTCAGCACCATACCCGCGTGGAATGGGCTTATTTGTGGGAGGGGCTCAGGGCCTGTGCGGAGGACCGCCAAAAACGTTTCCTCAAAAAGGCTGCCGACTATGTGGAAAAAAGCCGGCTGACCCTGTCCCAGGGCGGTACCCCCAAGATTATGTGTCCGCTCAACGAGGATGGCCGGTGCCGGCTGTATACGCACAGGCTCATGATTTGCCGACTGCACGGCGTGCCCAACCGATTCACCAGGCCTGACGGAAAAATCATGCGTTTCCCGGGCTGTACGATTTGCCAGAGGCTCTACACGGACATGGAACAGACCCCTGTGCTGGACAGGACCGCCTTCTACAAGCGGCTTGCCTCCCTGGAGATGGCCTATACCGGTGGTCGGCCGCGGCCCGGGGTCCGTCTGACCCTGGCGGAGATGCTGGTTTACGGCCCTCCGGAGTGATTTTTCCATATGTCACAGGAGAGCTTTGCACGACACACTGCCGGGCGGACACGCAATTCCATGGAAGCAAGAGCAACGAGTTTTGCAAAGGTCTCGACAGACGATCTCCACAGCGAGACTTGTGTGACATTTCTGTTGACGCGGTGCGAGAAAGCCAATAAAGAACACCCCGGGAAGGGCGGTAGCCGCCTGGACCCTGTCGATGATAACGCACCTATTTTGATAGCATTTTCCTTTAGTGCATCGGCCATCGCCTCTGTAACAGCTGGCACTGCCAGGACATGAGCTTCTATTTGTTTTCCGTCATACTTTTGATCGCTCTTGCGGTGTGCGACTTGATTGTCGGTGTCATCAATGATGCGGTCAATTTCCTGAATTCCTCCATCGGCTCCATGGCAGCTCCGCGCCATATCATCATGATCGTGGCCAGTCTGGGCATCCTGGCGGGCGTCACCTTTTCCAGCGGCATGATGGAGGTGGCCAGAAAAGGGATCTTTCATCCGAGGCTTTTTATCATGCCGGAGTTGATCACCATGTTTCTGGCGGTCATGCTCACGGACATTATCCTGCTGGACCTTTTCAACACGTACGGTCTTCCCACTTCCACCACGGTCTCGATCGTTTTTGAATTGCTTGGCGCGGCCGTGGCGGTTTCTTTGATCAAGATCTTTCATAGCAGTGACAGTGTCCTGAGCCTGGTCCATTACATCAACACGGCAAAAGCGTTTGCCATTATTTCAGGGATTCTACTGTCCGTGGTGATTGCCTTTGGTACGGGGGCTGTCACCCAGTTTGTGGTTCGCCTCTTTTTTACATTCGACTACAAGACGAGACTCAAGCGTTTTGGGGGGGTCTGGGCAGGGCTGTCTCTGGCGGCGATCACCTATTTCATTTTGATTAAAGGGGCGAAGGGAACATCATTTTTGACGGCCGAATCCATCGCCTGGATCAAGGCCAACACGTGGCTGTTGATGGCAGGGGCATTTTGCTTTTTCGGGCTGCTGTTTCAATGTCTGGCCACCTATACCAAGACCGATATTCTCAAACCGATCGTGCTGATCGGCACCTTCGCGCTGGCCATGGCTTTTGCAGGAAATGACCTGGTCAACTTCGTGGGGGTCCCTCTGGCCGGCCTGCACGCCTATCGGGTCGCCTCAGCGACCGCCAATCCCCTCCAGGTGGCCATGCAGGCTCTTGAACAGCCGATTCAGACCAACACGGTTTTGCTGCTCATTGCCGGGGCCATCATGACTATTACCCTGTGGGTGTCTCACAAAAGCCGTACCGTGTTGCGCACGGAGCTTAGCCTGGGCAGGCAGGAAGAGGGCTTCGAGCGCTTCGGGTCTTCGGTGTTATCACGAAATATCGTGCGTTTGACCCATACGGCGTTTTCCGGCGCCCGACGCTTGGTGCCCGTGCCAATAAGAAAGACCGTGGCCCGGCGCCTGGACCCGGGCTCCTTTAGCTGTCCGGTCTCAGCCGATGGTGATGTGCCGTCCTTTGACTTGTTGCGGGCCTCGGTCAACCTTTTTGTCGCCAGCGTGCTGGTGTCGTTTGCAACCTCCTTGAAGCTGCCCCTTTCGACCACTTACGTGACCTTCATGGTGTCCATGGGGACCTCTCTGGCGGACCAAGCCTGGGGCAGGGAGAGCGCAGTGTACCGGGTGGCCGGGGTGCTCACAGTGATTGGCGGGTGGTTTTTGACTGCGCTGGTGGCCTTTGCCGTCTCTTTGGCCTTTGCAGTCCTGATTTATTACGTAAAGCTTGTGGGCATTGTCGCGCTGTTGGCGCTGCTGGGGGCACTTGTCTCGCACAGCTACCGCTTGCATCGCCAAAGAGAACAGGACAGAAGTGTAATCGAGGCGTTCGGCTTCAAGGATATTACAGAGCCCGCTGCGGCCGTCAACGCTTCTTTCGAGCAAACGGGGTGCTTTCTCAAAGAGGTCAGCGATAGCCTGGGCCTTTGTTTCGAGGCCGTCTTTTTGGAAGACCGGCAGAGGCTGCGGGATGCCACCACCTGGACGGATAAGATCCAGAAGTGGGCGAACACCATTATCGCCAATGTCTTTGAAACACTTTTCCTGCTTCGAAATGAACCTATGGGCGCCCATCAGAAATATGCCAGGACGATTCGCGTTGTTCAAGGCATTGCAGAAAGCCATCGCGATATGATTCAGCGCGCTTACCTGCATTTTGAAAATTGCCACCAGGGTTTCAGTGAAGCCCAGAAAGAGGAGTTGCGACGGATCAAGGTATATACCAGCCGACCCTTATGGAATGCGTCGATCATGTTGAGGCAAAGGAAAGAAGTCGATTATGATTATATCGCCAATCAGGTCCGAAAGCTCAAGGACCTGGTGGCGACCCATGACGCCCAACAGATTGAGCGTATCCGTACCGGTGAATCCGGAACACGGGTCACCATCTTGTATTATGCATTGACGGAAAACGCCGTCAACATTGCCGAACAGACCCGGGAGTTGCTGGAAATCTTCAAGGAGTCTTTTGAAGCGATCAGGGCCTAGCGAAAGGAGGCTATGATGCGTATTCCCTTTTTTTCAGCGTTTGTGATGTCCCCATTTGAGGGCCTTTTGGAGCATGCGGAAAAGGTTAAGGAGTGTGGATGGGCCTTTCAGCAGGCTATTGAGTGCCATGCCACTGAGAAATGCAAGGCCTTCGACGAATACCGGCAGGAGGTCATCAAGCTGGAAAGCGAGGCCGATGTCATCAAACGCAGGATCCGGGGCCACTTGCCGGCCAGGGTGAAGTTGCCCGTAGATCCTTTTCAACTGTTCATGTATTTAAGAGAACAAGATGCCGTGCTGGATTCCGTGGAAGAGGCCCTGGATTGGCTCTCGTATCGACGCAGTTCGGGCATCCAACAAAAGGAATTAAAGGAGGGTCTGTTCCGCCTGGTGGACGCGGTTGTGGAACCCATTGAAGAGCTCAGCCGGATGGTGGCGGAGGCAAAGGCCTACTTTGAGACCTATTCTGAAAAGCAACGAAAGGTCGTCAAGGATATCATTCATAACCTGCGCAAAAGAGAACATGAGGCAGATATCCTCGAAGACGAATTGAAATACAATACCTTCAGCATGGAAAAGGATCCCGTGACCATCTTACACATCGTAAAACTCGCTGAAATCATCGGCTCCGTGGCCGATCACGCGGAAAATGCCGGCGACATGATGCGGGCCATGATTGCACGAAAGAAAAGGTCCTTTTTCGGCAGATCGTAACCGTGTCAAGCCTACCCTCGAATCCTCAGTGGTTTACCCTTTCCGTCTTTGTTGCACGAATACCTCGCAACCGTAACAAAACTGTGACAATCGGTGCATACCCTGGCTTTGCGGCTCACCGATTCGGGTGGCCTCCCGCGTGCGCGGGGGCCCCAGATCCACCGCCAAAAAAACGAAGATGGGATCCTTTTCACGCGATTGCAGTGTGTTAACCGAAAAGTGCTGGTTGAAACCTTTCACCTGGCTTGAGTGTAGGCAGATCCATTTTTATCTTCGTTTTTTTGGCCCTTCGGGGATGCCGATTTTACCGGATCTGCTTTGTTGGTGGGCGCTTGAAGTACACAAGTACGTCGGCGCGCCCACCG
>JAFDGP010000122.1 GCA_019309245.1 Deltaproteobacteria bacterium
TTTTCGGATCCGGCGGGAAGAATCCGAAAGGGTGCTCCGTACCATGGCGGAGATCGCCCCGGCCTTCGGCCTGGTAGGCAGTGTGGTCGGCCTGATCAGCCTGCTGGGCGGGGTGGGCGACCCAGCGGCCGTTCTGGCTACTGTCCCAATCGCCCTGACCTCCACCCTGTACGGCGTGATCCTGGCAAACTTCTTCTTCCTGCCCTTTGCCGCCAATATCCGGCAGCGCACCGACCGGGAAATGCTACTTCAAAAAATCATCACCGATGGAATCCTGGCCATTGAAAGCGAAGTTAACCCCCGGGTCCTGGAAATGAAGCTCAAATCGTTCCTGACACCGTCGTCTCGGCACGGACGGCTGGTCTCGCTGGAACGCATTCGAAAAAAATTCAATATCCGGCCCACATCCGGTCGGGCGGCATCCGACAAAAAACCGGCGATCCAGCACTCCTAAGCCTCTATACAGCCTGCTCGGAGTCCATCCACGGCCCGCGCGCGGAGTCTCTCATACCGGCCCGGGATCCTGCCTCACGCGTTTTCGTGTTGAGACCCAAATAAAGGCCGGCCCAAGAATACAGTGCTTCCCGTTCCAAAATAGGGTCTTTACCTGATTGATTTGATCCGGCACTTCGACTTAACTTAACCGCGTTAAGAAACCCAATTTAGATTGTGGCTCACGCATTGAGAACAATACGCATCTTTCGATGAAATCCATTGCACACGACATTTCCTCACTTCCAGCCCGATTCCGCGACAAACAGGGCCGGCGCATCACGGTTCAGGCCTTCAGGACGAAGGATTTCGATGCCCTGGTACAGATGTATGACACGTTTGAGCCCAAAGGCACAGAGTGCGGTTTGCCGCCTCGAGACCCGGGTATGCGCATGGCATGGCTGCGCGATGTGACCAAAGAACTCTTTAATATCCTGGCCTGGAACCGAGGCCGGGTTATCGGCCACTGCGCGATCGATCTCGCGCGCAAGGATTCGTGCCCCGAATACCTGATCTTTCTTAGACAAGGCTTCCGGAATCGTGGTATTGGAACATTTCTGTGTGAAGTCATGAAAAGCGTCGCCGGCGAGGTCGGGTGCAAAAAGGTCGTGGTCACCGTCCGAACCGCAAACACCCGCGCGGTGAAGGTATTTCAAAAAGTGGGGTTCGTCTTTTGCGGAGATATCGCGGCCGAACGCGACATGCAGTTGCTCATCAAGCCCGGCCGGTCCTGCAGGCGGTGCCATGAAGACGAAAGGGACTAGGTTTGGCGCGCACAGCCTTCATTTACAGCTCCGCACTGGCCGAGTTCAAGGCCCGGCCCGGATACCCGTGGATCTTTGATCGCACGGAAAAAACGTACCGGCTCTGCGATGAACTCGGGCTCTTTGACCCGGACCATACCCGGGTTCATCATGCGGTCAAGGCCTCCAGGGCCGATCTGCTGACTTATCATACTTCCCGTTATATCGGTCTTCTCGAAGAGGCCAACCAAGGGGTCGCCCGGCAACAATGGCTCCGGTACGGGCTGGGCACCACGGAATGCCCCGTGTACCCCGGTGTCTTCGATTACCACAGGCTGGCCGCTGGATGCACCTTGAAGGGAGTAAGCTTGATCGAACAGGGAAAAGCCCAACGGGTGTTCAACCCCACAGGAGGCTTCCATCATGCGGGCAAGGATTTTGCCGCAGGGTTTTGCTATGTGAACGATGCGGTTCTGGCCATCAAAAACTGGCGGCGCCAGAAAAAACGGGTCCTGTACGTGGATATTGACGCCCATCACGGGGACCAGGTCCAGGAGGCCTTTTACGATACCGACCAGGTGATGACGATCTCGTTTCACGAAAGCGGAACCACCCTGTACCCGTTCAAGACGGGTTTTGAACACGAAATCGGCAAGGGCCGGGGCAAGGGCTATGCGGTCAATGTCCCCATGCCTGAAAACACACCGGATGAGCCCTTCTTATGGGCCTTTGATCGTGTGTTTCCCCCGCTCGCCCGCGCCTTTTGTCCGGACGTGGTGGTCGCGACCCTGGGCGCGGACAGCCTGTTTTCAGACCCGTTATCCCACCTGCAGCTCACAAACAATGCGCTCGCAAAGGCCCTTGAGACGATTGTATCGGTCTCACCGAAACTGCTTTTGCTCGGAGGCGGTGGATATGAAGCCGATGGTCTGGCCCGGGCCTGGGCGCGGGCCTGGGCAATCTTAAGCGACCGGACCCTGGAAGCTCAGGATACCGTCCAGTTCGGCGGGATGTTCTGGGGTGACGGGTTGGCCGCGCTTAATGATCGGCCCCGTTTTGTCTCCGAGAAAACAAGGAACAAAGTCAAAAAGGCCCTGGGTCATGTGGTAAGAACAATTGAAAACAACGTATTCCCCCGATTTGGACCGCTCGCCCGCGAGCCGAAGCGTGGCCGAAGCATGGCGTCCTAGTCCGGGGTCCAACAGGAGGTGTTATGGTGACCGGCAAGGCAATCGAATCCGTTATGGTCAGAAAGGAGCGGTTTGCGCCGCCAAAGGCGTTTCAAAAAAAGGCGCACATCAAGAGCGTTGCGCAGTACCGCCGACTCTACAAGCAGTCTGTAGAAAATCCGGAAGGCTTCTGGGCCCAACAGGCCGAGGCCCTTTTCTGGTTCAAGAAATGGAAACACGTGCTTGACTACGATTTTGATGAAGCCAGAATCCGCTGGTTTGAAGGCGGCAAGATCAACGCCTCGGCAAATTGTCTGGACCGCCATCTTGGAACCGCCCGAAAAAACAAGGCCGCTCTGATCTGGATCGGAGAAGCTCCAGGACAGGTCAAGATTTTCACCTACCAGAGGCTTTACCGGGATGTTTGCCGGTTCGCCAATGTCTTAAAGGCCTTTGGCGTCAAGAAAGGGGATCGAATCGCGATTTATCTTCCCATGATCCCCGAACTCGCGATCGCCATGCTGGCCTGCGCACGCATCGGGGCGGTTCACAGCGTGGTGTTCGGAGGCTTCAGCGCGGATTCTTTAAAAAACCGTATCCAGGATTGCGGAGCAAAGATCCTGATTACCGCCGATGGCGGCTTGAGGGGCGGACGCACCGTGGCTCTGAAGAAAAACGCCGACCTGGCGCTCCGCGGATGCCCTGAGGTCAAGGCCTGCATCGTGGTCCGCCGGACCGGAGAAAAGGTCACCATGAAAAAAGGGCGAGACTGGTGGTGGCATGAGCAAACAGCCCGCCAGGAGTTCAACCGCCGTTGCGAGCCCGCGGTCATGGACGCCGAAGCCCCCCTGTTTATCCTCTACACCAGCGGGTCCACCGGCAAGCCCAAAGGGGTGCTCCATACCACGGGTGGATACCTGTTATACGCCTACCAGACCTTTAAATGGATTTTCGACATTCGGGAACAAGACACGTTCTGGTGTACGGCCGACATCGGCTGGATTACCGGGCACAGCTATATCGTCTATGGCCCCTTGTGCGCGGGGGCTACCAGCGTCATGTTTGAAGGCATTCCCACCTATCCGGATCCGGGCCGGTACTGGCGGATTGTTGAGGAATTTTCGGTCAACATCTTCTACACCGCGCCCACGGTAATCCGTGCGCTGGCCAAATACGGACCGGATTGGCCCAGACGCTACAACCTGAGCAGCCTGAGGCTGTTGGGCAGCGTGGGAGAAATCATCAACCCGGAGGCCTGGAAGTGGTACCACCGGCATATCGGCCGGGGCCGATGTCCCATCGTGGATACCTGGTGGCAGACCGAAACCGGCGGCATCCTGATCGCGCCCCTTCCCGGTGCGATCCCCACAAAGCCCGGATCTGCGGCGGTGCCTTTCCCCGGGGTTGTGCCGCAGATACTCAACGACCGGGGCCGGCGGTGCAAGCGAAATGAAGGCGGGTACCTGGTCATCGCCAGGCCGTGGCCCGGCATGATGCGCGGTGTGTTTGGAGAGCCCAAGCGTTTCAAGCAGACATATTTCAGCCAGTTTCCCGGGGTGTATTTTACCGGAGACGGGGCCAAAAAAGACGACCAGGGCTACTACTGGCTCATGGGCCGCGTGGACGATGTCATCAACGTGTCCGGACACCGGTTGGGCACAGCGGAAATCGAAAGCGCCCTCGTGTCTCATCCCAGCGTGGCCGAAGCGGCCATCGTCGGGTATCCCCATGATGTCAAGGGAGAAGGGATCTACGCCTTTGTGATCCTCAACGCGGGGGTCAAGCCCTCAGACACGCTTCAAAAGGCCCTGGTAGCCCATGTGCGAAAAGAGATTGGCCCCATCGCCAAGCCCGACAAGATTCAGTTCACCGATGCGCTTCCCAAGACCCGAAGCGGAAAAATCATGCGGCGGATCCTCAGGAAAATCGCGGCCGGAGACCTGGACGACCTGGGTGATCTGACCACCCTGGCGGACAGGGCCGGTTTTGATAAGCTGGTCCGCGGAAGACAAGGGTAATCACCGTGCCGCGGAGGCCCGGCAACTGGAAATGACCGAGTCGTCCACGAAGGTAAAAAAGGGAACCTTCAACCTCACAAAACGCTTTCACCGTTTTGTGAAGACCTGTCCTTTGGCTGACTCAATTGTAAGGCGCGGCAACATAATCGACGACCTTCGCGCAGCACCGCTTCGGTGCGGACTTTACACAGACGTAGCCCCCGGAGCAGACCGCGTTCTGGCCGCAGGGGAAGTGATCGGCTCCACCCTGAACGTCACCGGGGAAGGCATCGGAAAGGCCATGCGGACGGCGAGAATCGCGGCACAGGTCGTCCATGATGCCCTCCCTGTGTCAAAGAGCGGGCCTCGACATCGTCAGGTGCTACCGCGCGCGTCTGGATGAGGCATTTCGCGCGACCTATGACGGTTTTCAAGCCGCCCAACGATGGCTTTCCAGACTGTGGATGTATGCGCATGTGGCCGGACCGGCCATGAAAACCGCCTACGTCAGACAAGCGGTCGCCTGGATCATCACCCGCGAGGTGGACCCGCGACGGCTTTTTTCTCCACGCGCTGTCTTGCGGTCTCTCGGGCGCCCGCATCAACCCTAAGCCCTCTTAAAAAACCCTAATTGTTGCATAAACAACATGGCCAACAGTCCTTAAAAGCAATACCAATTTGCCTTTGCGGTATTTTTGGGCGTTTTTCTCGAGTTCACCATAAGTGCTATCCAGAAAACTTTAAAAGATCATCACGTGCTGTTCTCAAGCCCGAAGCGCGCAAGGCACGAAAGATTGAAAGCACGAAATAAAAGACATTGAGGCTTTCGTATTTTCGCCATTTCGTGTTTTCGTGTTAATTTTTTTGGATCATCTCCGAATTTGTTGTGGTCAACTGGGGTAACACCTGGGGGTCTCGATCAAGAGCTTTGCACAACGCCCTGCCGGTCTTGACAACCGCCAAGCCTGCATTATCAAAAATATTAAAAGTTTGTCGGCCGATAAACGCGGTGTTGTTTTCGCGATTTTTGTGTTTCAAATCCGAGCAGGAAGGAGGAATGAGTCATGGCAATCCTGAGGACGCCTGTGTGGCAGGCCATCAACTGGCCCGGTTTCAGTGAGCTTGAACGCATGAGGAGTGACCTTGACAAATTGTTCAGGGGGTTGGCTGAAGGGGTTCTCACAGAACCCGGAGCCGGTGTCTTTCCCCTGACGAATGTTACGGAAGACAAGGAAAATTATTACGTGCGGGCAGAGCTTCCGGGAATCAAGGCGGAAGACCTTGATATCTCCGTGACCGGGGATGGGCTTTCCATTTCAGGAGAGCGCAAGATCGCCCCTGCCGGGCAAGGGGCCCGGTATCACCGCAAAGAACGGGAGGCCGGCACCTTCAGCAGGAAGATCACCCTCCCGGGTCAGATCGACGTGGAAAAGGCGGAGGCATCATGTTCGAACGGCATCTTGACCGTGCTCCTTCCCAAGGCCGAAGCCACGAAACCCAAGCAGATTTCGGTCAAAACCGCCGATTGATTGAGCTTCCAGGAATCCATTGAAAAAAGGAGGGATCACCCATGACCGATCAGGCAAGGACACTTGAAGCCAAAGACAAGCAGGAAGTCGGCTCTCCCGTCGAACAAACACGGGCCGGCTTGACCTTCACCCCTGCCGTAGACATCTTTGAAACCGACGAGGCGATTACGCTGATGGCGGACATGCCGGGCGTCAAGGCGGAGGATCTGGATATTGATCTGCGCCGGGATACGCTCACCTTGACGGGAGAAACCAAGACCCTTGAAGGGCCCGATGAGGCCCCTGTGTTACGCGAGTTTAGAACGGGCCGGTACGTGAGGCAGTTTGCCTTATCGGATGTGATCGATCAATCCCGGATCGAAGCCGAGATGTCGGACGGCGTGTTGAAACTGGTTCTGCCAAAGGCGCAAAAGGCCGTGCCGCGCAAAATCTCGGTAAAAGCCGGATAGGGCGGACCACGCGTGTGGAATCCCGTTTGAGCGGGTGCAAGAGCTTGCGAAGCGCGCCACGGTCCGGATCCATTCCCAGTTTTTGATCGCGGCGCGCCGAGCAGCAAAGACCTATACTGTGAATTGATCTATTCTTCGGGGGGAAGCTTCGCAGGGCGGCATTTTCCCGATCCTGGTTTTCGTCGCACACCATGCCTACATTATCACCGAAGCGGCAGCTCCATAAAAACCTCTGTCCCGGCGGTCTTTGACGACTTTAACCCGATACGGCCGCCGTGTGCGTCCACAACGAGCTTGGCCATGTAGCTGCCCAGCCCCAGCCCGTTTTTCTTACCTGCGGTTGCGTATTTTTCAAAAAATCTGGGCCGGATGTCTTCAGGAACCGCTCCCCAGTTATGGATGGAAATCCTGATATGCTGATCCTTGTTTTTCACCTTGATCTTGACCCGCTTGTCAGGCGGAGAGGCTTCGATGGCGTTTTTCAACAGGTTGTCCATGGCGTTTTGTAGGTACATCCGGTCACCCTCAAATTGGATGACATCATCAATGGACAACAGCCGCTTGTTGTTGATGACGGAAATGGCAATGTTTTTTTCGTCCGCAAGGAAATGCAGGGTCCTTCTTGACTGTCTGACAACGTCCAGCACGTTGAATCGGCTCCTGTTGAGCTTGAATGACTCGGTTTCCAGGGTAGCAATATCCAGGTAGGTATTGACCATATTGGCAAGCTGAAGACCGCATTCGCGAATCTGTTTGCAGTACCCGAGTTGCACGTTGTCCAAAGAGGTCCTGTCAATCAACAGGTTCGAAAAGCCCACGATGCCGATCACCAGCGATCGCATGTCATGCTGCAACATCTCCTGTTTTGTCTTCAGGGTTTCATAGTCCTTCTTGTTCTTTTCTGCCTGAATGGCCTTGTTTTCCAGGTGACGTTTTTCTTCCAGCGCCTCTTCCACCGCCTCACGCAGGCGGCTGATCTTGACCGGCTTGGCCAGATAATCACAGGCGTCGGCCCGCATGGCCTCCGAGGCAGACTCAAAGTTCGGCCGGCCTGAGACGATAATGGTCCGGCATA
>JAFDGP010000123.1 GCA_019309245.1 Deltaproteobacteria bacterium
GTACGGCGTGTACGAAGATTTGACAGCTACCACGACCAACAATTTCTGCAGTACGCTTCGTTCCGTGACTTCATACAGCGACACCTCAAAAATCCACACTACCGACCACGACACCTCTGACATAACCAACCAGGCCTATGTCCTGGTTAGCGGCGGCCCTAAAGACCTGGACGGCGATGGAGCTGACGGCTTTTTTGACGGCCTTAATGAAGGAAACGGCGTTCAGTTTGATGACCCTATGCGCATTGAGTACCACGGTGATCCGGCCGCCAGCCGTTATGATGATTTGATGCGGGCCCTTTCCATCACGGTCCTGACCAAGTCTAATTGCAGTGGCACTGACACTTCGGGCGATCAGACGACTACCGAGACGTGTGACAACGGCACCGACGACGACGGTGACGGCTACATCGACTGTGATGATCAGGACTGTTATGGGGTCGGCTCCTGCGATGCGGGAGGAGCGGATGTGACCATTACCACTTCAAGCATTGCCGCAGGCGTGGTCAACACCTCCTACACGGCGACTCTTCAGGCCACAGGTGGTGAAACCCCGTACGAATGGACGCTGGACGACGATGGCGGATTCACCGACTTTTTTCTGCATACCTATACAGGTCAACTTTCGGGGACCCTGAGTCAGTGTCCGGGAACATACACCATTAAAGTCAATGTCCAGGACTCCACTTCTGCCGCAGACAGCGGCCCAAAGACAGACAGCAAGTCATATGATCTGGAAGTGATCACCAATCTTGCCGTATCACGCACGAGCGGTTCCGGCACGGACATTACCTGGAGCACGCCGACCCAGCAGGAGACCTTTCAGGCCAACGGCGGCCATCTGGGGGCTATTGACTGGACGCTGAGCGCGGGCGGCGCTACAGGATTTACGGTGTCAACGAGTGGAAGCGAGACGTGCACGCTTAAGAAAAACGGCTCGACTACCGCGGGATCCTATTCCTTTACCCTGACTGCCACCGATTCAAGCTGTGCGACCAACACCGCCCAGATCATTCTGGCCGTTACCGTGACGTCTGGTGGCGGCAGCGCGCCCTATACGGTCGATATGGTTGGTGAATGGCACATGGACGAATGCAATTGGAACGGCACAGAGGCAGAGGTACAGGATTCCGGGGACAATGCTCTGCACGGCACGGCCCAGGGTGGGGCCGATACCATCGGGTCCGGCAAGGTCTGCAGGGCGGCCTCTTTTACGGCGACAAATCATGGCATTCAGATTGCCGACAACGCCCTGCTCGATTTTACTGGTAACGACTGGTCGATTGCCTTCTGGTACAGGATGATGGAAAACTCTTCGGGTGGTTGGGATCAGATCTTTGTCAAGGGCAACGGTTCCAGGAGAAACTATGCCATGTGGCTTCGCCCGAATTCGGGGAAAATTCACTTCCGCGTGGATCCATCCAACCAAGGGTTCGACTCGAATTCTGCAATGACCCCAGGTATCTGGTATTTTATTACCGGGGTTTACGACTCCGGCACCCTGAAATTGTACTTCAATGGGACGCTCGACAAGAGCGCTTCCGGTATTACCATGAACGCGAACAGCGACAACGATGACCCGCTCTATATCGGCAAGAGCGCTTATTACAACACGATCAAGTGTAAAGTGGATGAGTTGAGGATCTATTCCAAGGCCTTAAGTGAAGGAGAAATCGATGAGCTGTACACGATGACCCACACTTGTTCGGGAAGTTGTTACACGGACCCTGTCGCCGTCTACTATATGGATGAAAGTAGCTGGAGTACCGGGGTGGCCGACCAGGTACAGGATTCTTCCGGAAATAGCTACCACGGCATCCCCTATGGAAGCGCAGCCATCAATACCTCGGACAGCCACCTGGGACATGCCGGTGAATTCAGCAACAGTGACAGCTATATTGCCGTATCGGGCCTTCCTGTTTCCACCACGTCCGGGGATCAGACAACGGTCACGTTCTGGATGAAGTGGCTCGGGGGAAACAGCCAGATGCCGATCGGATGGACCACATATGACCTGTGGTTTACCAGTGACAGGTTTGGCTTCAATACAGGTGGGGGAGACATCTATGGAATTAGCGGGGCGGCATCCAAGCTGGCCAATGGATGGCATCACGTGGCTGCCGTGTTCACCAACAGCGGAACGGCCCAAAATGTGTTGTTTTTAGACGGACAGGAACAGTCGCTAAGTCTGCTTCAAGGTTCCCAGAACAACCGGACCGTGGGCTCCAATTTCCGGATAAGCGGCTGGACGAACAGTTCCGGATACCGCTTTAATGGGCTGATCGACGAATTGAGAATCTACACCAGGGGACTGTCCGCCAGCGAGATCTCAGAAGATAAGGACTTGCCGCATTAAACCTCGAATTATCAGCTACATTCCTGATGTTGCATAAGCACTATGGCATTCAATGGAAAAATAAAATACAGCCGGCGGTGTCGTGAAGCCATGCCGCTTACAAATCAATAGGAGGCAAGGCATGAAAGCAGGGCTGGTTACCGGCTGAGTTCACTGACCAGATCGTAGATGGGCAAGAACAGACCGATCACAATAACGGCAAACATCGTCCCCACAATGATCAGCAGGGCGGGCTCAATGATCTTACCCAGGGTGGCCACCACTACGGAGAGCCTGTTTCTGTAGTCCTCGGCGATGTGAGTGAGCTGCTCGCTCAGCGTTCCGCTTTCTTCTCCCACTTTAATCATGCGAATGACAAACGCAGGGAAAACCTGCGCCCGACCGAATGCCTCCGAGATGCCCGAGCCTTCGGCAAGGGAGCGGGCGACCAGGGCGAGCTTTTCGCGGTACAATTCGTTTCGAAGTGCCTGTTGTATAATGGTAACCGCGCGAACGATGTCGATGCCCGCGTTGAGCAGCAGCGCAAGGTGTTCACTCAAAAACGCCATAACCGAGGCCTGGGTGATCGTGCGGGAAACGGGCAGGTGCAGCTGTGCAATACACAGGACCTTTCTTGCCCTCCGGCTGGTCTTGTAGATCGCCGCCATGACCATGGCAAGGCCTAAAATACCGGCGAGGATGGCCAGGATGTGGGTCCGCACAAGACCGGAAAGATTCAACAGGAACACGGTCAGAGCGGGAAGCGCGACATTCATTTCCTGAAACAGGCTGACGATTTTGGGTACCACGTAATAGAACCAGAAAAAAAAACCCCCGGCCATGCAGGCCAGAACCAGCGTTGGGTACAGCAGGGCCTGTTTGGTGTCCGTGATTACCCGGTGGATCCGTTTCAGGTGCTCAGAGGCCTCGTGGAGCATGGCATCCAGCCGGCCGGTTTCTTCTCCCAGCCGGATCAGGTGAACCACTGTTTTGGGAAAGATTTGCGGATAGGTTGCCGCCGTGCTGGAAAAGCTTTCCCCTTGCTGGAGGCGGTAGACCATGTCCGTGATGTTTTTTTCAAATGCCGGGTGTCCCGTGGTGCTTGCAGATTCGCTCAGCGCAGTTGTCAATGGAATTCCGGAGCGGAGCATAAGGGAGACATTCGAGAAAAACTCTGCCTGAAAGGGCCGGTTAATCCGCTTTTGGGGCCTCGTGGAACCCAGGCGATTCAGACGGGAGGCGACCCATCCGAGCTTTTTTGCATAAATGGGGGTGTTGTGACCCCTTTCCAGATAGGTCAGTGCGGAGACCTCATCCGTATAGGGCAGTGTGGTGGTCTTTGAAATGACCTCCCCGTTGGGCCGAATCAACTTGTACTTGAAGGTATTCATATGAAGTGGAAAGATTGCCTCAATTCCGTTGTTTCTCTTCAGTGATGATCTTTGTTTTCATGGTGGATTTTTCCGCCGCAGGTGGAAAAACCCAACCTACAGTGCTGACAACCGACAGCTGTCAACTGGAAACCGCCAAATCCTTCCTGGCTCTCATGCTTGGCTGGAGGATTTTTCGCAAGGAGACAATCCTGCTCAGACCGCCCTGACCTGGCTGATAGGTTTCATGTCATGCCCGGCCTCAGGTTGAGCCTGCCGGATCTGGCCGAGGTTTCTCTTGATTTCTTCAGTGGTCGTCACCCCTTGCTTTGCCTTTAATGCTGCAACAGAAAAGATGTCTGCGAATCCTTCTTTGCGAGCCCGTTGCGCGATGAGCCCGGGGTCCGCCTTTTGGGAGATGAGCCGGGCCAGGTTGTGGTTGACGACCAAAATTTCATAGACCAGGGTTCTGCCGAAATACCCGGTCCCCTGACACACGTTGCAGCCCTTGCCCTTATACAGGACCTGGATGGAAGGGTCGCCCAGATAGACCTTTTCCCGGGGAGACGGATTGTAAGGGCCTTTACAGTTTGTACAAATTTTTCGAACAAGGCGTTGGCTCATCACGCCCACCAGAGAATCGGCAAGCATGAACGGGTTGACCCCGAGGTCTCGCAGTCGGGGAATCGCCCCGACTGCGTCATTAGTGTGCAGGGTGGACAAGACCAGATGGCCGGTAGCTGACGCACTCACTGCCGTTGCCGCGGTGTCGGAGTCGCGTACCTCTCCGACCAGGATGACATCCGGATCATGTCGCAAGAAGTGACGAATGGCACCGGCAAAGGTGTACCCGGCCTTTTCGTTGACCTGGGTCTGCCGCAGGAGGGGAATCTTGTACTCAATGGGGTCTTCCACGGTGACCACATTTTTTTTCAGAAGGTTCAGGGTCCGCACCCCGGCATACAGGGTGGTGGATTTCCCGGATCCCGTGGGGCCTGTGATCAGCACAATCCCGTAGGGTTCATTGAACATGCGCTTCACCGTTTCAATATCGTCTTCCAGGAACCCAAGCTGGTGCAGGCCCACAACGGAATTTTCCTTGGGTAACAGCCGCAGTACAAGGTTTTCCCCCTGGGGCGAGACAATGGTCGAGACCCGGACATCATAGGTGCCGTTAAGGATTTCGGTCGAAAAGCCGCCGTCCTGAGGGAGGCGCTGTTCCGCAATGTCCATTTCAGCCTTGGTCTTGATCAGGGAGACTACCCGGAGAAGTTCGGGTGGCAACGACAGGACAGAGGTCAACACTCCGTCAATTCGGAAAGAGATGTTGGTGCTCCTTTCTATGGGCCGGATATGAATGTCTGTGGCCCGCATCTTGACCGCCAGCTCCATGATATACCGCACCAGTTTGTCCAGGTCCCGCGCGCCCTCGACATCCTGGGAAAGCAGCTTGACTTCTTTTTCAATGAGCGATTCGATGGGATTCTCTGCAAAATAGTAGAGCTTGTTGATGGCATTGACGGTCTTGGTCTTTTCAGAGAGGTAAAAGGTGGGCTTCAGGCTGCAATGCCGGGTGATGAGCTGGTTGAGTTCCGGATTTGAGACCTCGGGCGAGGCCACGTGGATGAGGCCTTTGTTGGTCCCGATCGGCAAGAAAATGTGTTTTAAACACAGGCTCTTGTTGAACAGGCTCAGCACTTCTTCTGGGGGCAACAGTCCTTCTACATCGAGGTAAGGAACGCCTGCCTGGTCGGCTACGGCAACCGCGATGTCGTATTCGGTTACAAAACCCAGCCTGACCAGGATCTCCCCGAGTTTTTCGCCGGTGATTTTCTGTTCGTGGACGGCAAAGCAGATATGTTCTTCGCCGATGATTTTTTGATCCTTCAGGAGTTGTCCCAACGGCTTGCTCGTGGTGCTCATGCGTCAGCCTTCCTTTTCTGGTGGCAAAGAAGAAACACCGTCTCATCGTCCGGAAAGCCCGTAACCGTCAGGCCGCAGTCCCGTTGAAACCAGTTGACGGCCTTCATCAGTCGGCGGCCTACCACCCCGTCAAGGGCATAATTATACAGCCCGGCCTGTGCCAAGAGGTGCTCCAGAGTTCGGATCTCGTCCCCACGGTATCCATAATAAAAGGTATGAAGGTGGACCGGTGGCTTCCAGAACAAAAAGAAGCGTTGTGATTGATTGGTTTGAGAACAAATACGCAGAACGTCGTAGCGGGTTTGAACGTTTGGCGGTAGCTGATGGAGTTGGACCATCCGGTATCCCGTGTCGGCGTAAATTCTGTCGGCCAGGGGTCGAAATATTCCGGATCCCATCGCCCGCTCAAACGCGTCCCCGTAGACGGCAAGCCCGTAGGCGTCCAAAAAGGCCCGCACCGCATGGGCGTTGTCGGTATTGTCCTGAAACTCACGGGAAACATTCCAGAGGATACCGGGTGAACAATAGGCTTCGGCGACATCGGCTGCTTCCTGTTGGTCCCACTCTCCGCCGCTTTTCGGGCGGCTTGCCATGGCCGCGGAATCCGGCTCCTCTCGTGCAATCAACAGCGGCTTCAAGGCCTCGGATGGTAAAAACGGGGCCACGGCCAGGTACAGGGCTGCGGCTGAAGGTAAAGCAGCCCAGGCAATCCGACGGATCAGTCGGGATCTTTGGGGATTCAAATCCGCATAGGCCTCGTTTACAATAGCCCTGGTGATCCGGCAGGTGCTGCGAAGAAACGCCACATAGATACACCGCTCCATGATGTTGTTGATTTGCCTAAAGTTACCGCCGGTCAGTTTGTGGATTCTTCTCAGAGCGCTTTGCGTGAGGCTGATCTTACCACCGTTTCCCGCCATATAGAGTTTGAACATGATGTAACCCCTGAGTTCTTCCAGGCTCAAGGGGCGTGCCTGTTCGCGGATCATCACACGGCTCTTGAGCTGCCTGAGAGCTGGCGAATTTAATTTCTCATCGAGTTCCGGCTGGCCGATGAGCAGAATCTGCACCAGCTTTTCGCGGTGGGTTTCCAGATTGGAAATCATCCGGATCAGTTCCAGGCTCTTATGGCTCAGGTTCTGGGCGTCGTCGATGATCATGGCGCAGTTTTTCCCCTCCCGGTGCCGCTGGAGGAGAAAATCACCCAGCGCCCTCATCTGGTCGCTCAGCACAAGGCTGTCGCTTGTAAGGCCGAAGTCTCGGTTGATTTCTCTGAGCAATTCTGTTTCCTGATAAAAGGTATGAAATACGAGAGAGGTCTCCACTCCGTTGGAATCCAGGATGCTCAGGATCCTGCGGCTGATCGTGGTCTTGCCTAACCCGACTTCCCCGGTGAAGACCAAAAATCCTTTTCGTGTAGTAATTCCGTGGACGAGTTCGTGGACGATGCGGTCTATGTGGTCGCACACATAAAAGTTGTCCTGGTCGGGAACCACTGGAAAAGGGTTGCGCCTCAGGCCGAAATGGCTGAAGCACTGGAGCTCTTCGTTTTTTTCCTTAATTTGCATGGCTGTCGTTCCGTTTGGCGAATTTTAATGTGCTAAGCGAAAACTATGCGGCCGCCGTTTGGTCTTTTCATAGGGCCTTTTGCGGCAGCGGCAGCGATATCAGCCGCCGATCCGGGCAATCAGATCTGCGATTTGCGTGTTTTCCGGATATCTCTCCCTTAGCCTTGCCAGCCTTTCCCGGGCATGTTTTACTTTGTCGGTCCTGATTTCCACAATAGCCATATTGATCCCCGCCTCAAGGTCGTC
>JAFDGP010000124.1 GCA_019309245.1 Deltaproteobacteria bacterium
AAAATGGATCTGCCCACGCTGAAGCCAAGTGAAGGGTTTCAACCAGCGTTTTTGTTCAACACGCTGCAATCATGCCATAAGAGTCCGATCTTCGTTTTTTTGGCGGTGGATTTGGGCCGGGGGTGTCTTGCGTGTTTGCCATTTGCAAAAATGCTTGCATGTGTGGTAGAAACACTGCCCATATGGAAACATCATCCACCACACAGCCAGGCACGGCTGGAGGAAGCGACACCGCAGAGCGCAAGCTTGTCTTTGAAGACAACCGCTGCGCCAGAGGGCTTTTCGGTGAACAAAACGCACATCTCAAGCAGATCGCCCGATCTCTAGAGCTTCAGATCCATACACGTGGAAACACCGTGAACCTGTGCGGAAACCCGATTGCGGTGGACCTCGCCGCCAAACTTCTCAACAACCTGTACGGTTTAATTGAGACCGGTTTTCCGCTTTTTCCCAGTGACATTGATTACGCTATCGGGGTTCTGAGTAGCGATGACCGAGTGAATCTGAAAGACATCTTTTTGGATACAGTCTATATCACGTCCCAGAAACGCCCCATCGCACCAAAGGGATTGGCCCAAAAAGAATACATCGATGCCATCCGAAAATTTGATATTGTTTTTGGCATAGGCCCTGCAGGTACAGGAAAGACGTACCTGGCCATGGCTATGGCCGTATCTGCCTTGACCAAAGGACGGGTCAGCCGGATCATCCTGACCCGGCCCGCGGTGGAGGCCGGCGAAAGCCTGGGTTTTCTGCCTGGAGATCTTTATGAAAAAGTGAACCCTTACTTGAGACCTCTCTATGACGCGTTGCACGATATGATGCGTTATGAAAAGGCCACAAGGCTGATTCAACAAGGGGCCATTGAGGTCGCCCCTCTGGCCTTTATGAGAGGCCGAACGCTCAATGACTCCTTTGTGATTCTGGATGAAGCCCAGAACACGACCTCGGAGCAGATGAAGATGTTTCTCACACGCCTGGGTTACAGCTCAAAAGCAGTGATTACCGGTGATGTCACCCAGATCGATCTGCCCAACGGCAAGACATCCGGCCTGGTCGAGGCCCATGCCATCCTGCAGGACATAAAAGGCATCCGGTTTGTGCTTTTTTCAAAGAAAGACGTGGTTCGCCATCAACTGGTACAAGACATCATCGAGGCCTACGAACGACTTGAGCTGGAACACTAAGCGATTACCATGGGTGGTAGAAAAAAGATAAAAAAACACGGCAGGGCGCTCTTGGCGTCCGTGAACGAAGACGTGCAGGTTCGCTGGTTCATCCTGTTGGGAACGACGATACTGATAACCATCCTCTTGTTTCCCTCCCTGTGGCGGTCCACCCCGGAGTACCACGTGAGCGACGTGGCCGAAGAAGATATCAAGTCCCCTAAAAATTTTCTTATTGAAGACAAAAAGGCCACCCAGGAAAAGCGTGACGAGGCTGCACATTCCGTCCTGACCGTGTATGACTTTGACGGAGCCCTGGCAACAAAACTGGAGGCCAGGATCAACAAGGCCTTCGGAACCCTGCATTCCCTTTTGAACCCGCAGGATCAAGGGAGTATCGCGGCTGGAAATGGCACCAAACACGATGGCCGACAGGCAACTGCGGCATCAGGCGCACCGGTATCTGAGCATGATCTCATCTGGAATGCCAAATCGACCTTTGAAGATATTCTTGGCATTCAAATCAGCAAAGGGGCATATAAGCTTCTCGAAAAGCAGCGCTTCTCTCCGGAGATCGCTCAAGCGATCTCCAATCTCTTGCGCACCGTGCTCCAGCAAGGAATCGTGGGCAACAAGCAATTGCTGCTCCAAGAACAACAAAAGGGTATTATTGTTCGCCGGTTGTCTACGAAAGAAGAAACCGTGGAAAGGGACCTGAAAAAGTTTCTGGATCTCGACGGTGCAAACGTGGCGTTGGCCAAGGCGGGGCGATCCGCGTTGAAGGGGTTTGATTACTCGATGCGCAAATTGATCGTCGACGTAGCCCAACGCTTGATTCAACCCAACCTGACGCTCAACAAAGGAGAGACCGAAGAGCGAAGGACCAGGGCCGTAGACGACGTCAAGGCCGTGCTCATGCAAATCAAAAAAGGCGAAATGCTGGTTCGCGAGGGGGAAAAGATCACTCCGCTTCACATGGCCAAGCTCAGTGCCTTGCACTCTGAAATCCAGAAACGGCCCGTAATCACCATCAGTATCGGGTTTTTACTCCTGGCCGTGTCTTTTTTCGTCGTCCTTTTCATGACACACTTCTCAGCGGATGTCGGCCCCAGGCTAAAGAATAAGGATTTGTTGTTCCTGTGCATGGTACTGGCTACAATGTTTATCATCAGCGAGGTTTCCGTCTACCTGGTCAAGGGCATTGCCCGCAGTATCACCTATTCCATGGATACCTCCTCAGCCTATTATGCCATCCCGCTGGCTTCCGGCGCTATGACCGTATGCCTGTTTATGGGCATTGAGGTGGCCCTGCCCTATGCGCTGGCAGCGGCGACTATGACGGCCTTTTTGTTTGAAAGCCGTTTTGAAATGCTTCTCTACTTTTTGTTGAGTGGAATGGTCGGGGCCTACTTGGTCCGCAGTTGCAGAGAACGCGGGGTCCTGATCAAAGCAGGGCTCAAGGTCAGCATCGCCAATATCGCCGTAGTGACCGCGCTTCACATGTTTCGAGGATCCGCGCTGGAGCTCAAACTGATTTGGGATTGGGGCTTTGCGATTCTGGGAGGAATCAGCTCCGGTATCCTTACCACGGGGCTTGCGCCGGTGGCGGAAATGATTTTTGCCTATACCACGGACATCAAGCTGCTTGAGCTGGCCAATCTTGACCGCCCCATCCTCCGCCAACTGATGCTTGAAGCGCCAGGCACCTATCACCATGCGGTCATCGTCGGAAATCTGGTGGAAGCCGCCGCAGCATCCATTGGCGCAAACCCTTTGCTGGCCAAGGTCAGCGGCTACTATCACGATATTGGAAAAATCAGCAAACCTCTCTATTTTATTGAAAACCAGGTCCCGGGCGACAACAGGCACGACAGACTTGCACCGTCCATGTCCGCGCTGATCCTTACCTCGCACGTCAAAGACGGTGTTGAAACCGCCAAACGTTACCGCCTGGGCAGTGCCATTACGAACATCATTCAACAACATCACGGCACAAGCCTGATTACCTTTTTCTATGAAAAGGCAAAACAGATGATGGGCGACCAGTCCGTCAAGGTAGAGCATTTCAGGTACCCCGGACCAAAACCTCAGACCAAGGAGGCAGGTCTCGTGCTGCTGGCGGACGCTGTTGAAGCGGCATCGAGAACGTTAGAGAACCCCACACCCAGACGTGTCAAGGCTCTGGTGCAGAAAATCATCAATAACATTTTGCTTGACGGGCAATTGGATGAGTGCGAATTGACCCTCAAAGATCTGAACCGGATCGCAGAAAGCTTCAACAAGACCTTAAACGGCATCTATCACCACCGTATCGAGTATCCCAACGGCGACGGCGCAGCCAAGACAAACGGGACGGGACAGTCGGAAAATGGCGGTACACATCGACAACCAACAGTCCAGGCAACAGATCGACCTCGGGGCCATGGAGGCCAAGGCAAGGGCCGTGTTGGCGGCGCTGGGGTCCCGTAACGCGGAGTTATCGGTATGCATTGTCAGTGACCGCGAAATCGCCGGCCTGAACAAAAGGTATTTGAAACGCACCGGCCCGACCAACGTGATCGCCTTTCCCATGCGGGAGGGAGCATTTAGAGACTTGAATGCCCAACTTTTGGGCGATGTGGTCATTTCCGCGGACACGGCTGCCAGTGAGGCCGAGGCCTGCAAAATGTCCTTAGAAGAAAGACTCGACCAGCTGTTGGTCCACGGCATTGTACACCTGTTCGGCTTTGATCATGAAAAGACATGTAACCAGGCGGATGCTATGAAATTCATAGAAGCCGTCTTGCTGGATATCATAAGCAAGATAGAAAGGTAAAGCATCATGGCGCGTCTTGCAGTCAATGTGGACCATGTGGCCACACTCAGGCAGGCTCGACAAATTCATATCCCGGATCCGGTGACGGCCGCGGCTGTGGTGGAAATGGCCGGCGCGGACGGGGTGGTCGTCCATCTTAGAGAAGACCGGCGTCACATCCAGGATCGCGATGTCAGGATCTTGCGGCAAACGGTCAAAACGAGACTCATTCTGGAAATGGCCGCAACGCAAGAGATGATCGATATTGCCCTGGATGTACGGCCCGACTTGGTCACCCTGGTGCCCGAAAAACGCCAGGAGCTGACCACCGAAGGCGGCCTCGACCTTAAGGTCAACCGCGATACGGTACATCGGGCCGTGGATGCCCTTCAGTCCGGAGGCATTCCGGTGAGTCTTTTTGTGGATCCTGATGAGGACCAGATCCGAACCACCCATGAAATCGGTGCGGATGCCGTAGAAATCCACACCGGCACCTTTTGCGATGCCTCCGAAAAAGAACGCCAGAAACAATTCGACAATATTGCCCGGGGAATCAAGTTCGCGTATGCACTGGAGTTGGGCATCAATGCCGGTCATGGCCTGGGATACGATACGATCAAGGCTTTTAAGGGATTTTCCGAAATCGACGAATTCAGCATTGGCCACAGTATCATTGCCCGAGCGGTCATCGTAGGACTTGACCGTGCTGTCAGGGATATGATCGCCCTGATTAAGGCGTTGTGAACCCTCTTAAGAAACTGAATTCAAATTGCGGCTCACGCATTGAGAACAATACACGTTTGTTGCGGCGAAAAACTTCAAGATATAATCACGTGCTGTTCTCAAGCCCGAAGGGCGCAAAGCACGAAATAAAAGACATTGAATCTTTCGTGTTTTCGTCTTTTCGTGTTTTCGTGATAATTTTTTTTGGCTCCGGCTCGTCCGGGTTAGAATTAAGGCCTTTAATTAATGATAACCATGATCTACGGGGTCGGCACAGATATCGTTCAAATCCCACGCATCGAAAGGATCGTGGATCGTTGGGGGAACCGTTTTATCCAGCGCGTGTTTACCCCTGATGAGATCGCGTACTGCCGAAGCAAGGCTCGGCCTGCCGCCCGGTTCGCCCTGCGGTTTGCCGCCAAGGAGGCTTTTGTCAAGGCCCTGGGGACCGGTCTCAAAAACGGGGTTACCCTCCGACAGATTGAAGTAAGAAAGGATGCCATGGGACGGCCTTTGCTAAAGCTTCACGCAACGAGCAAGTTGATCTGTGCTGAGCTGGGCATCTCCCGTAGTTTTGTCTCCCTGTCCGATGATGGCGATTATGCGTTAGCTACTGTTGTGCTGGAAAAATCCGAGATCCCATTATCCAATCGGTCTGGGGACTCGGCAGTAATGAAAAGTTAATTTGTCGACACATTCGCCTTTGCAATCCTATCGACTGATTTCGTCCAGTCCGCAGGAAACCGCACGCCTGGCAGCGCTTCTAGGCCGTTTCCTGACCGCAGGTTGCGTAGTGTGCCTGGCCGGCGAGCTCGGTACCGGCAAGACCTGCCTGGCGCAAGGGATTGCCAGGGGGCTCGGGGTACCGGAAGACGTTTATGTTACAAGCCCGAGCTTTGCCGTAATCAACGAATATCTGGGGCGCCTTCCGCTGTTTCATGTGGATCTGTACCGGATCGAGGATCCGGCCGAGTTGGAAGGCATCGGGTTTGAGGAAATTGTGTATGGTGACGCTGTGGTGGTAATCGAATGGGCAGATAAGTTTGTGGACGTCCTGCCCGAGGAGCGACTCGAAATTTTTTTGTCCTTTCTGGATAACGACAGCCGCGCCATAACCCTTACCCCACTCGGTCCGCGCGCTCGTGAACTGGCGGAACAATATCTCACGGCAGCCCATGAACCTCATGTTGCATAACCAACATGGCATATGATAACAACGGATGGTAGGTGTATGGCACTGGTCGTTCAAAAATACGGAGGAACATCGGTCGCGGACCTGGACAGAATCCGAGACGTTGCCACCAATGTCGCGCGGATTTATGACGAAGGAAATGATGTCGTAGTCGTGCTCTCCGCCATGGCGGGCGTAACCGATCAACTGATCGAGCTGGCCATGCGGATCACCGAAGAGCCAAATAGAAGAGAACTGGATGTCCTGCTGGCCACCGGAGAGCAGACCACCGTGGCCTTGCTGTGCATTATGCTGGAAGCCATGGGATACACGGCGGCATCCTTGTTGGGCTATCAGGCCGAAATTGTAACGGATCGCGCCTTTGGTCGTGCCCGGATTGTGGACATCAGGGTCGACCGTGTCAAGGAACTGTTGGCCGATAAAGCCATTGTGGCCATTGCGGGATTTCAGGGCCGGGATGCACAAGGCAATATCACCACCCTGGGTCGTGGGGGCTCGGACACTTCGGCCGTCGCCCTTGCGGCAGCATTAAAGGCAGATGTCTGTGAAATCTATACCGACGTAGACGGGGTGTACACGACGGATCCGAATATCTGCAACACGGCAAGAAAGCTCGGGCGCATTTCCTACGACGAAATGCTCGAAATGGCCAGTCTCGGGGCCAGGGTCTTGCAGATCCGGGCCGTGGAATTTGCCAAGAAATTCAAGGTGCCAGTGCATGTCAGGTCATCTTTCAAACCCCAGGAGGAGGGGACCATGGTTGTGGAAGAAGAAAAAGACATGGAACGCCTTGTGGTCTCCGGGATCACGTACAGCAAGGATGATGCGCGAATTACCATTACCAAGGTTCCGGACAGGCCGGGCGTGGCCTCTCGGATCTTTACCCCGATCGGTGAAGCCGGGATCGTGGTGGACATGATCATCCAGAACACCCGAAAGGGCGGACTTACGGACATCACCTTTACCGTGCCCAAGAGCGACTATCAAAAGGCCATGGGCCTACAGGAAAAGATCGCCGAAGAAATCGGCGCCGAGCAGGTCCTGGGCGACAAACACATCGCCAAGGTCTCTGTGGTAGGGGTGGGCATGCGAAGCCACTCCGGCGTTGCAGCCACCATGTTCGGGGCACTGGCAAAAGAAAACATTAATATCATGATGATCAGCACCTCTGAAATCAAGATTTCTTGTGTGATTGAAGAAAAATATACCGAGCTTGCGGTCAGGGTCCTGCACAACGCCTTTGACTTGAATCACGTGTAACCGCAAGAGCGACTTGGAAAGACCCCAAACGCTCCAGAGCCGGAGCTTACGAACCTCCGGATTCCGATTAACCGATGTCGCCAAAAGCCTTCAACCACTCCCAACAAGTGCTCCTTCTCGCACTGGCCGCTGTGATTATCCTCGTGGCCGCTCTTCGCCAAAAACACGCCCGGTTTCCAACCGACATGCCGGTCGCCGTTTGCCAGACTGACATCCACACGGCCTACG
>JAFDGP010000125.1 GCA_019309245.1 Deltaproteobacteria bacterium
CGCGAGATTTCACTCTGGAAGTCTTCGAGGCCCTACCGGAGGCCAAGATCCTGGTTCACGGGATCTCCATCAGCCCCGGAAAGCCCACCATCCTGGCCCAGAGCGGCCATACCCCCCTGTGGGGGCTTCCCGGCCAGGTAACCTCCGCCAAGGTCGTCTTTCATGTCATTGTAAAGCCGGCATTGCAATGCATGGGTGGGCAGGTGGACAACGCCCGCGAACGGCAGCCACAGGTCTCAGCCCGGTTGGGCCGAAACCTGGCGTCCGTCCAGGGCCGCGAAGACTTCGTGCGGGTCAGGCTGATCCGCCGCGAAGGACACCTGTGGGCGGAACCGGTCCTGGGGAAATCCGGCCTCATCCACACCATGGTCAAAGCGGACGGACTGGTCAGGATCGCCAGGGACTCTGAAGGGTTGGATGAGGGAACCCCTGTTTCGGTGATGCTTCTTTGACGGCTTCGAAAAAAGTCCATCTGTGGCGTTGGCAAGGGTGAGGCTGTCCGCCTCAGGCGGGCGCCGAGCCCTTGCCGCCTTGCATCTACGGCACCCTCGGCTTTTGCAACGTTAGGAGTTGCACAACCCCCTGCGCCGAAGCGACTAAACGCGCAAAATATCGCCTTGTAAGCCAAAGCAACGAGTTCCGCGCAAAGGTCTCAGGTCCTCACCTGGGTCGGTGAAGAAGAGCGTCATAGACGTCTGCGATGACCTGGGTGGAGAGTTCGGCCATGGCCCGGCTCATGGCCGACGCCAGGGCCTGCGGATTCTTGCGGGAGCAGGCCTGCTCGGCATGATAATTTTTCTGGATAACAATTCGCCGGCTTACATCCGGCTCGGCTTCTTTGATCAGCACCACGCCAAAGGATAAGACTGCTTTCCACCGGCTGTCTGTATCCCATTCGAAAAAACCATCCACACTGCCATCCAGCACATAGGATGTCTCAAGACTGTTTCCCGCGGGTAGGGCCGCTTTAAACAAACCCGAGTGTCTGATGTCGCGATAGAGAAAATAACTGATCAGGTCCCCGGGGTTGGCCCGCCACTGGCGATAGATATATGTATTGCGTTTAAATGACCGGTCTCGAAACACGATGTGCATGGTGTTGTAGCCGGGCGCGACGGAAAAGCGTTCCACCTTGAGGGACACGGGAAGCACGGCCGGCCGAGATATACGAGGGGGATCATATTCCAGCGTGTAAAAATCGATCCTGCGACTTGGTTGCTTCAGGTTCACACAGCCCGCAAGGCACAATAAAAACACGAACGCGGCAATGAGCATTTTTTTGGATGAATCCATCGCAGGGCTCTCCTTAATTGTCATTGATCTCAGGCTCTATGTGGCGTGCGGCCGGGGGTTGCCCGAACACCAGTTGAGAGGGGTGGTCGGCAACCAGATCCATGAGGCGCTGGAGGTTTTCGCTGGCCCGCTCCAGGTGCTGGACAATGACCAGGAGGTGCCGTCGCAGCCGCGCCTGCGCCTCATTGGTTCCGTTAACCAGGGAAGCCCCCTGTTGGAGAAAGGCATTGGCGCTCTGCATGGCCTGCTCAAAGTTCTCGATGGCCGCACCGATCGCTTGTTCGTTTTGGCGTACGATGTCTTGAACGTGACTTAGTCCGCTGTCGGCCCTTTTCAGGATTGCGTTGGCCGCTCGTCCGGCCTGTTCCACTTCACCCATGATGGTATCCCATCGCTGATCGTTGAAAATCCGACTGATTCCGGCAATGGCGGTCCGCACATCCTCCGACACGCCTTTGACGTCTGCATCATGGATGATCTGGTTGATATCATCCAGATTCACCTTGATCTTTTTGGAAATTCCTTTCAGGTCCACAGAGCGGAACTGGTCCAGCACATCATCAATGCCCCGCACGAGCTCACTGATTTCGGAAGGCTTTGAGGCAACGATCGGGTACTCAGAAGGAAAGGTGACCTGTGGGGACAGATCCGGTTCTCCTTTTCGCTTCCTGTCGAGCTCGACAAACATGCTGCCGGTAATCCCCACAGATTTTAGCTGTGCGACGATACTTGAGTCCAAACTCTGTCCGGACTCAATGCGTAACACCACCTCAATGAGCTTCGAATCCGGAGCCACACCGATGCGCTTGACCCGACCGATCGGAACCCCGCGGTACTTCACCGGAGACTCGATGTCAAGCCCCTGGACGGACTCGTTAAAGTAGGTCACGTAATACCGGCCCTTTGCGAAAAAACGGGACATCCCCAACCAGATAACGGCCACCAATGCAAAGGCGACCCCGCCGGTCACGAAAAGCCCTACGGTAAACTTGGTCTTTCGGGAGGCCATCTCGGGTCTTCCCTTCTCAGGATTCGGCGACCTTGAGCTCGCGGTTCAGGAATCGCCTTACAAAGGAATTACGACTGTGGTCTCGCAAGAAAATGGGATCCCCCTCGGCTATGATCCCCCGCGTGCGCTTGTCAAGCATGATCACACGCTGAGCCACCGTAAAGATGCTCTGAAGCTCATGGGTCACAATCACCATGGTCGTGCCCAAGATTCTGTTGAGATCCAGAATAAGCTGGTCCAGCTCGGCCGATGTCACCGGGTCCAGCCCGGCCGAAGGCTCATCAAAAAACAAGATCTGCGGATTCAGGGCCATCGCCCTTGCCAGCCCTGCCCGCTTTTTCATGCCGCCACTGATCTCCGAAGGCAAGTGGTGCTCATAGCCGTTCAAGCCTACAAGGCTCAGTTTCATTTCCACGAGCGTGTTGACCGCATCCTGCGGCAGGTCTGTGTATTCTAGAATCGGCAAAGCCACGTTTTCCGCCACCGTCATCGAGCCCAGCAGGGCGCCGCTTTGGTACAAAACCCCGATCTTTCGCAACGTCGTGTGATAGGTCTGCTCATCGCAATGTGAAATATCGTGCCCCGCAACGATAACATGACCCGATCGTGGCCGGTTCAGGCCGATCAAATGTTTCAGCAGGGTGCTCTTTCCGCAACCGCTGCCGCCCAGAACCACAAATATTTCCCCTGCGTACACGTCGAACGAGATGCTGTCGATAATGACATCGCCACCATAAACCGCGACCAGATCTCTGACTTCAATAACGGCTTGCCTTTCCAAGGTCCGAGCCTTACTCCCAGTAGCGAAGAATCACGGAAAATACGGAATTAAATAAGATGATCAAAAAGATCCCGCTCACCACGGCAGAGGTGGTCGCTCGACCCACCGAAGCCGCCCCACCCCGTACCTGAAACCCCCGCAGGCACCCGACCCATGAAACCAGCAATGCAAAGACCGCGCTCTTGAAAACCCCCAGGAACACGTCAAACAGGGTCAGCGTCTTGATGGTCTGGGCCATATAGGCGTTGGCCGTTAGATCCAGGGTAAGCATGCCCACCACGAGGCCCCCAAGGATGGCGAAGACGTCCGAAAACAAGGTCAGCAAAGGCACGACGATAACCGCAGCGATGACCTTGGGAACGACCAGAAACCGGGTCGGGTCAAAACCCATGGTAAACAGGGCGTCGACCTCCTCGGAGATTTTCATGGTTGCAATCTCGGCCGCAAACGCCGATCCCGACCGGCCTGCCACGATGATAGCGGTCATGATCGGCCCCAGTTCCCGTGTCATGGCCAGGCTCACCAGGGACGCCACATAGATGTCCGCCCCGAACTGGCGGAGTTGCACCGAAGACATGAACGCCATGATCAGCCCGAGCAAAAAACTGATCAACCCCACAATCGGCAGCGCATCCACGCCGGTTCTTTGCATGCACAAGACGAGGTCGTCTTTGCGCAGGGACCTGGGATGAACAGCCACATGGAGCAACGAAAGACACACGGAACCGACAAACGACACCATATGCTTCAGATCCGAGGCATGTTCGAGAACCCCTTCGCCGAGGCGGACAAACACATTCGGACGTTGCTTTTGGGAAAAGACCTGTTTTTTCCCCAGGGCGTCGAAATTCAGGACAGATAAGATTCTCTGGGCATCCCGGCCAACATTTTCCAGGGAAAAATGCCCCACATCATCGGAAATCATCTTTTTGGCTTCCAGCAAGACCAGGGCGCCGAAATCATCCAGGTAGGTGACATTTTGCAAATCGATGGTCAAGGAGCGGGGCATCCGGGCCTGGAGGACATCCTTGATTTCCCGGACCATGAATGCTGCATTGGCCGCGTCCATGCGCCCCTCAAACCGGACTCGAATGTGCCCGTCTCCCCTGTCAAACAGGTCGTATCTGCAGGACATTTCTGCCGTCTGCATCAATCAGGTTCCCTTGAACCGCAACCGTTGCAGGCCGTGTTCGTCAAGTCGATAGGTCTTTTCCAGCATCTCCATGTCCATTTGAAACACCAGCCAGCCCAAAAAACGCGGACCCATCTGTAACGGAAAGGCCACCTCAACCCCTTTAGCCCCCATGGGGTGCTCCCTGGTCGGACGATACAGGCTGAGCACCTTATGAATAGACTCCTCGGGGCCACGAAAGGCGATGCCCGTGTAGCTGCTGCCCAACATGTTTGCAGGGTCTGTTTTCAGTCTCGAATAAGCACTGAAGACCTTTTTTTGCCGGTCCAGAAGAACCAGCCCCATGTACGGCACAGCGGCGGGATCCTGAATGTCAAAGAACTGTTTCATCAGCTCACGGGCCTTGGCCTTGTCTCCGGCAGCAAAGGGACTGCTCAACAACGACTTGAGCAACACATAGTCTTTGGCGAGTTGATTGCGCAGGCCCTGCTTGGCGCTGTCCATTCCCTGGAAGCCTGTCGTCAGGGGGATATAACCAAAGAACACGGATACAGTCACCAGGGCAAAGAGCCCAACAGCGGGGATAAGCCAGTTGCGGACCGTGCGATAGCGTTTTTCGAGCCGGTGCACGGCGGTCACATCTCGACCCAGGGACAAGACTCCCTTGAAGTTGTGGTGGCCGTCATAAAGCAGGGTCGTACTGGTGGATACAAACCGCACGCCTTTTTCGGGGTGCTTGATCTTGAGGACCTTCTCCCGAACCGCATAGTGTTTTCGGACCTCGGCGATAAAATCCCGGTAGGCCTCGGGATCTTCATAGATCGCCTCTATCGTCTTTTCAGAGGACCGATCCCAATCCCTTCCGTAAAGGTTTTTGGCCGCCGAGTTCCAGGAAATGATGTGGCCGTGTTTGTCGGTCAGCAGGACCGCATCCGGAAGTTGATCGCAAGTCTCCTTGAGCCCGTGAATGACCTGGCTGGCCTCCCGGAGACGGACGGCCAGCAGCTTGGCGATCTCTCCCGCTACATTTGGAAACTTCTGAAGAAAGGCATTGACGTCCTCTTTCGGTATCCGATTGGCCTTAACGGCACTCTTGGCTTTCACGGTAGCGGTTCTCTTTGCCCCCAGGAGAAAAGACATTTCCCCAAACACCGATCCGGGTTCGGCGATTTCATAGATCTTTTTGGCCCCCTTGAGGATATCCAGCCGACCTGAAACCAGGATAAACAAATCCTGAGAGTCATCACCTTCAATCATCAGGGTGTGACCGGGGTCAACCTCGGTCAGGTATTGTTTTAGATCAGGGTGCGCTATCAGTTCCTCTAACATGGCCTGTCTTTTAGCCGGGGTTCCACAAACCCGCAGTCCGGGTAGCTATCCACACGTCTAAGCAGAGTTTTAATAGCAGGAATCATGCCGATTTCGGCGTCTTTTCAAATGGCAAGGCCGTTTTCGGACCCGGGACGGCCGTGGTCCATCAATAATCAGTTTTTTTCATTCCTGATTTCGGCTTGTCCGGGTTGGAATTTGCACAACGAACCGAAAAAAAGGAAAAAGGCGGGGATGCATGTCATATTATTGACTGCCAGCAGGACTGACGGGACCACAAACGGCCCTCCAAAAACTGCTGTGGATTGCAGGCATGGCGTCTTTGCTCCGCAAGGATCCTGATCGAGCTGGCGCAGAACCTGGCGGGCTTGCGCAAAGGCAACAAGCATTTCATAAAACAACAATGTTTGTGATGGTAAACATGGTGCCTCCTTGGAGGCTGTGATACGATAAGTTGAGGTTTTTCATTGCCGGGCCTCAACGAGAATCTGGACAAAACGGCCTGTTTATCCAAACATCGGCACCCGACGACTGAGAACTCCGGCCGGAACGCTTTGATTGATGGATAAAAACGGGCTTGAGAAGCCTTGCGCAGGAAAATTGAAAGAGAGTATGTGAAACCATCATCCTTTCCAGGACCAATGGCCGAAATCACGGACGCCCTGGTCGAGGCGCTGCGACCCTTGCGTTTCAGCGCACCGGTGAGCCATGTCTATAATCCCCTCGAGTACGCGCGCAAGCCTTATGAGATGTACTGGGCACGATGGGGCCGAGGCCATAAAGAAGTCGTTTTGATCGGCATGAACCCCGGACCCTGGGGTATGGCTCAGACAGGCGTTCCATTCGGTGAGGTCTCGCTTGTAAGGGACTGGCTCCGGATTAGCGCACCAGTCGGCACACCGTCCAGAATGCACCCGAAGCGTCCTGTGCAGGGATTTGGTTGTAGCAAAAGTGAAGTCAGCGGCCGCCGCCTGTGGGGCTGGGCCAAAAAGGCCTTTGGAACACCCGAGCGGTTCTTTTCCCGGTTCTTTGTCGCCAATTACTGTCCCTTGCTCTTTCTTGAACAAAGCGGTCGCAACAAAACGCCCAATACCCTGCTTGCTGCTGAGACAAAGCAACTCTTTGACGCGTGCGACCGCGCCCTGCGCCGCACGATTGAATGGATCAGCCCCGATTTTGTGGTCGGAGTCGGCGCCTTTGCGGAAAAAAGGGCAAAAATCGCCTTGGCGGGATTGAAAATCACCATCGGCAGAGTCACACACCCAAGCCCGGCCAATCCACGGGCAAACCAAGGATGGGAGCGGTTGGTGGGCAAGGAATTGGCGGCGTTGGGCATCCGAGTCTAGTTTCCATCCATCAGCGCCCCTCCCAGCAGAGCTGGGAGGAAGGCCCCTCAAAGGGGCCAGGCGTGTTCAGAGCGAACATAGGACCCTCCCCGTAACGAGAACCTTTCCGGTTCCACCACTAAAAGTTGTGGCCTCATACCGGAGTGAGAACCCGTGTGCGGCTTTGCTCGGTGAAAAAATGGCCCATTTATGAATTCGTCCGCCCCAGGTGCATCTCCGCGAAATCGCTTGTCAAGTCCTCGAAATCCAAGTAAACATCGGTTGCGAAAGGGACCTGTTGGGTGCCCGTTGGAGGTAAACCCTCTTAAGAAACTCAACTCAAATCACGGCACACGCATTAAGAACAATACGCGTGTTTTTGGACAAAAAACTTTAAAAAGATAATCACGAAAGCACGAAATAAAAGACATTG
>JAFDGP010000126.1 GCA_019309245.1 Deltaproteobacteria bacterium
CCGACTTCTTTCATGACTTTGACGGTCAAGGGATTCATCCCGGCCGGCTCCAGCCCGGCGCTGAAGGCCTCAAACCGGTCCCCGGCCAGGTGGCGGAGCCAGGCCTCGGCCATCTGGCTGCGCGCCGAGTTTCCCGTACACAAGAACAAGACCTTCGACTGATTCATGATCACCTTTTCTCCTGAGTCTTTCCGTCCGATAGTCACGCCGTACCCGATGTAGTGCCCCCGGACTCGGTGGACCGGTCTTTGGGCAGGGTGAAATGAAACGCGGATCCCTCTTCCAGTTCGCTTTCCACCCAGAGCTTGCCCCCGTGGCCCTGAATGATGTGTTTGACAATGGACAGTCCCAGGCCGGTTCCCCCGGCCTCCCGGAGCCGGCTTTTGTCCACGCGATAAAAGCGCTCAAAAATGCGCTCCAGATCGTCCCTGGCGATGCCGAAGCCGGTATCTCGCACCGTGACCTGGACCGCGTCCGCTGTATCGATCACAGCCACCGTCACCTTTCCCCCTTCCGGGGTATACTTGACGCCGTTATCCAACAGGTTGATCACGGCCTGGCTGATCTGGTCGCGGTCAGCCCGAACCGCCAGTTGATCAGCCATATCTTCGACAGCCAGCGTGATCCCTTTTGCCTCGGCTGCGGGGCGAACCACCTGTACTGAGGCCTCAATGACGTCCTTGAGACGAAAGGCAGTCTTTTTGGGTGTGCTTCCCTCGGCCTCCAGGCGGGTCAGGGACAACAGGTCCTCGACCAGCCGGGAAAGACGGTTGGCGTGCTTGAGGATGATGCGGGCAAAGCGCCTGACCTGAGCCTCGTCTTTGACCTGCCCCTCGGTCAAGGTCTCTGCGTACCCCTTGACCGAGGTAAGCGGTGTGCGAAGCTCATGGGAGACGTTGGCCACAAAGTCTCTGCGCACCTTGTCGATCCGCTTAAGGACGGTGATGTCGTGAAAGACCGCAACGGCTCCCTGCATCCGCCCCATGGGCTTGAGCGGCGCGATGGTGACGTCAAAAATTCGATCCGCTCCGCCGGTATTCATGCAAAGTGCCGTCTCGAATGTACCTTCGCCCCTTAAAACCGCTGCCAACCCATCCTGGAGTTCCGCGCTTCGTATGACCTCCACGGGGGCCTTGCCGACCACATCGGCCCGGTCTCCCAGAAGCCCTTCGAGCGCCCGGTTGATCAGGGTAATACGCCCCTGGGCATCCACCACCATGACCCCGTCTGACATATCGCCCAAGATGGTGGTCAGCGTCTCTTTTTCCTCGGTGATCTCGTTGATGCGCTCTTCAATCTCTGCGGCCATCACATTGATCGCATGACTCAGGGCCTCAAACTCCCCTTTGGCCGACGGGTGAACCCTCACATCAAAGTCTCCTTCCGCGATCTTCTCGGCTGCGCGGGTGACCTCTTCAATCGGCCGTGACAACTCCTTTGAGGCCACGATATTAAGAACCAAGATGAAAAACACGCACACCAGAAACGCACTGAACAGCGTGACCTCGGTCTTTCGCGTCAGCTCGCGGATCTGCGTCAGGGGAACCGCAACGCGGACCACGCCCACAAACCGGCCCGCGTGTTCGAGCTTGACCGCCAGGTACATCATATCGATCCCCAGGGTCACGCTGTGCCGGATGGCCATGCCGTGAGATTGCTTGAAGGCCGCGATGAACTCCGGTCGATTGGAGTGGTCCTCCATGTCCTTGACCGCCCCGGCGGCCACTTCGGAATCTCCAAGCACGGTGCCGCGGCGGTCGATCACGGTGATCCGGTCACCGATGTCTTTTCCCATGACCTTGACCAGACGGTCCACCGCGGCGGGCCCCCGGGCATAGCCCTGCCCTTTTTCAATCACCGTGCGAATCAAAAACGCCTCTTTGAGTAACCGCTGTTCGGTCTGCGCGATGAGTCTTTCCTTGTGCGTATCGGCAAGGTAGACCTGCGCGCCCAAAAACGGCACGAGGACCACCAGCAGATAGGTAAAAAACAGCCGCCATTTGAACTTCATGGCCGACCCTCCCGGATCACATAGCCGATGCCGCGCACGGTCCGGATGATTTTTCCCTGCTCACCCAGCTTGCGGCGCAACCGCTGGATATGAGTATCCACGGTACGCTCGTAGCCCTCAAAGGTATATCCCCAGACATTGTTTAAAAGCGTCTCCCTGGAACGCACCCGCCCCTCATTGGCCATGAGCTCATAGAGCAGCTTGAATTCGGTCAGGGTGAGATCGACCTTTTCGTCCTCAACGGTCACCCAGTGCGCCTCCGTATCCAGCACGATCCGGGCATGGGACAGGACCTTTTTTTCTTCTTTGGGTCCTTTCAGACGGCGCAACACGGCCTTGACCCGCAAGGTCAGCTCCCTGGGACTGAAGGGCTTGACGACATAGTCATCCGCGCCCAGCTCCAGACCCACGACACGGTCCAGTTCTTCTCCTCTGGCGGTCACCATGATCACGGGGATATGGCCGGTCTTGCTCCTGCGCTTGAGGTCGCGGCAAAAATCCATACCGTCCATATCCGGAAGCATCAGATCCAGGATAATCAGGTCGGGCAGGTGGCGCTCCACGGCACGGGATGCCATGGAAACACTGCCGGCCGTAACAGTCCTGAATCCTGCGCCTTCCAGGTGGTGGGCGATCAAGGCAGCGATGTCTTTTTCATCTTCGACAATTAAGACGGTCTCTTTGCTCATGGCTTCTTGGGATTGGCCTTTTTGAAAAGCGACTGGTGTTTGACCACCCGGCATTCCACCATGTAGACGATGTCTTCACAGATATTGGTGGCCTGATCCGCAACCCTTTCCAGGTTATGGGCAATACCCGTGAAGTGCAACCCCTGAACCACAAGAGAAGCATCGCCGGTCATGTGTTCCAGGATGTCACACACCAGGTTCAGGTAAAGCGAATCGGCTTCGTCGTCCCGGTCAATCACCGCCTCGGCCTGCGCAACATTGCCTTCCACAAAGGCGTTCATGCTGTCACGAAGCATGGCCTGTGCGATCCGGGCAAGCTTGTTCAACCCGTAGGGCCGGATAATCAGAGGTTCTTCAATAATCTGCAGGGTCCTTTCGGCGATGTTTACGGCCTGATCGCCGATGCGTTCCAGCTCCATGTTGATTTTCATGGCCATGGTAATAAAGCGAAGGTCCACCGCCATGGGCTGTTTTAAGGCCAGCAGTCTTAGGCACTGCTGGTCGATCGCGTTTTCCATGGCGTTGATATCGTCGTCGTTTTCGATGATGCTTGACGCAAGCACCCCGTCCCGTTTGTTATGGGCCGCCAAAGCCCCCTCCAGGGCCTCTTCGACAACAGCAGCCATCTTTAGTAGATTGATTTTCAAATCCTCCAGTTCACGCTCCAATTTGGAAGTCATAAGTTCCTCCGCGCCTGTTGCCCAAATCCACCGCCTCGCATCTTAAGGCAAACTGGGCGACCGGTGAATTTGGGTGCTTCAAAACCCGTTGCCCTCGCTCATAAGAATACTTCGACGTCCCGCTATCCGCCCCCGAGCCCACCAAGTACAGCTTTGCTCCGTCGATCAGCCGAACCGTCCTGTAATATAGTCTTCCGTGCGCCGGCAAGAGGGCTTGGTGAAGATCATGTCCGTTTTTCCAACCTCTACAAGCTTGCCCATGTACAAAAAGGCCGTCTCATCGGAAATGCGCGCGGCCTGTTGCATGTTGTGCGTCACGATGATGATGGTATACCGATCCCTGAGTGCCCGGATCAGTTCTTCGATTTTTTGGGTGGCAATCGGGTCCAGCGCGGATGCCGGTTCATCCATCAGCAAGACTTCCGGCTCCACGGCCAGCGCCCTGGCAATACACACCCGCTGTTGTTGCCCCCCGGAAAGGCCCAGCGCAGACTCATTCAGGCGGTCTTTGACCTCGTCCCAGATCGCCGCCGCCTTAAGACTCGCCTCCACACGGTCGTAGAGTTCCGTGCGGTTGCGCAACCCGCGAATCCGCAGACCGTAGGCCACGTCGTTAAAAATCGTCTTGGGAAAAGGATTGGGTTTCTGAAAAACCATGCCGACCCGTCTTCTGATGTCCACCACGTCCACATCAGCATCATAGATGGACCGACCGTCCAACAAGACCTCGCCTTCCACGCGGGTGCCGGCAATAATGTCGTTCATTCGGTTGAGCGTTCTTAAAAACGTGCTCTTCCCGCACCCCGAAGGCCCGATAAGCGAGGTGACCCGGCAAGCCTGAAAGGCGATGCTGATGTTTTCCAGCGCCTTGGACTCGCCGTAATAAAAACTCATGTTCCGGGTTTCCATTTTCGCGGATGTAGACATGGGGTCGGTGGCTCCTAAGACATTCTGCGCCGCCGCATCCTGGCGCGAAGCAGGATCGCGACAAGATTCACTGCCAGTACCAGCGCGATCAACACCAGGGCCGTTGCGTACTGCAAGGGCCGGGTTTGCTCGATGTGAGTGCCGGCCGTGGCCAGCACATAGATATGGTAGGGCAGGGCCATCACCTCATCAAAGATGGAAGTCGGCAGCCTCGCCGTGTAAAAGGCCGCCGCCGTGAACATAATCGGGGCTGTCTCTCCGGCGGCCCTGCCGATGCCCAGAATGGTGGCGGTCAGGATGCCGGGAAACGCCGCCGGAAGGACCACACGATGGATCATCTGCCACCGGGTGGCCCCGAGGGCCAATGAAGCCTCCCGGTATGTCCGGGGTACGGCCTTCAACGCCTCTTCCGAGGCCCCGATAATCACGGGCAGAATCAACAGCCCCAGGGTCAGAGAGCCGGAGAGAATAGATGATCCGAATTTGAAAAACACCACAAACAGGGCCAATCCGAACAGCCCGAACACCACGGAAGGCACACCGGCCAGGTTGTTGATGGCCAGCCGGACGATTCTGACCAGTCGGCCCTCCCGCGCATATTCACTCAGATAGACTGCGGAAGCCACGCCGGCCGGGAAGGCCACCAGGATGGCACCGGCCGTCAAATATAATGTCCCCAGGATCGCCGGAAATATCCCACCGGCGGTCATGGCCTCTCTGGGCGGCTGGGTCAAAAACGTCCAGTTCACGGCTGAGGCTCCGTGAAACAGGATAAACCCGACCACCACGGCCAGAGACAGCACGATGACCAGGGCCGCCGACCGGACGATCAGAAATGCGCCGGCTTCAATGAGTTTTCTTTTTTTTCGGCGTTCCATTGAAAACCTTGCACGGGCACCCCTTTCAAGCCGTCACCAGGCCGACCCGTCTACAGGGTCGCGGTGCCCACCTGTTTGTATTTAGCCGCGATCATGTCCGCCACCAGGTTAAAGGCCAGAGTCATCATGAACAACACGACACCCGTGGCAAACAGCGCGTGGTAATGATCCCCCCTGAAAGGCGCCTCCGCCATCTCCGCCGCGATGGAGGCCGGCATGGGCCGGCACGCATCAAAGATGCTTTCCGGAATTGCGGCCGCCCCCCCGGCAACCATCAACACCACCATGGTCTCCCCGATGGCCCGGGACATGCCCAGAATGACCGCAGTGGAAAGACCCGACAGCGCGGCCGGGATCATCACCCTGCTGATGGTTTCCCAACGCGTGGCCCCCAGGGCCAGGGACGCCTCGCGCAGCTCCCGGCGCACCCCGTGCAGGGCGTCTTCTGAAATGCTGGATATCGTGGGAATTGCCATCAGGGCCAACATGATAGAGGCATTGAGTACGTTGAGCCCGGTGGGAATATCAAACCACTCCTGAAGCGTGGGCGCCACGACCACCATCCCGAAAAACCCGATCACCACAGACGGCAACGATGCCAGCAGTTCGATAGCCGGCTTTAAGATTTCCTTCATCCGGGAGCCGGCGATCTCGGAAACATACACAGCGGAAAGCACGCCCAGGGGAACCGCGATCACACAGGACAGCAGTGTGACCACGACGGAACCCACGATCAGTGGAAAGATGCCAAAATCCGGCGGGTCGGCCGTCGGATACCAGTACCGTCCCAGGAGAAAATCCCGGACGGATACCTTTCTAAAGATCGGCAGGCCTTCCCTGAAAAGAAACACCACGATCATGGCCAGGATCACGATAGACGCCAGGGCGACCACCAAAAAGCCGGTCTTGATCGCAGTTTCTTTTGTCGTCGAAGCGTTCATGTGGACCTATATCCCTTAAGACCGGATCGGTGGAATTTCTCCGCCTCTTCCATCAAACCGGCAGAGCCGGTGTATGGGTCACGGATTCATGCCCGAATACTAGTACATCGGGACAAAGCCCTCTTCCTGGACGATCTCTTGCCCTGCGGGGCTTACAACAAAATTGATGAAGGTGATCGCATCGCCCGTCGGCCAGCCCCGGGTGAACATAAATAATTCCCGGGATACGGGAAAGGTCCCGTTTAGCGCGGTAGTGGGTGTGGCCTCCGCCCCATTGATTTTTAACGGCCTTAGTTCCTTGTTCAAATAACCGATGCCCACATAGCCGATCGCATACTTGTTTTTTGCCACGGCCTGGGCGACCGCACCGTTTGAGGCCTGCAGCAAGGCCCTGGATGTGACCCGTTCTTTGTGCAAAACCTTATGTTCCCAGACCTCGTAGGTCCCGGAGCTGGTGTCCCTGGAAATCACCACAATGGGTTTGTCCGGGCCGCCGAGAGCCTTCCAGTTTCTGATTTTGCCGGTGTAGATGTCTTTGAGCCTGTCGAGGCTGATATCTTCCAGCGGATTGGACGGATGAACCACCGGAACCACACAATCCAGGGCGACCCGGTGGGGGACCGGAAAAACGCCGCGCTCCATGGCCGCCTTGATTTCTTTGTTCTTGATGAACCGGGATGAATCCGCGATGTCCGTGGTGCCGTCGATTAAGGCCTTGATCCCGTTTCCGGACCCGCCCCCGGAGACCGATACGTTGATGTCCTGGTGTGTCTTCATGAACGCTTCGGCGGCCCTTTGCGCAATGGGCAGCACCGTGGTGGAACCCTTGATCACCAGGGTCGCGGCAAGTACAGGCCCGGCTGATATCACAAAGAAAATCAGTAAAAGCCCAATGGCTTTGCTCCAATACCATGTCTTCATAGCTCGTTTCTCCTTTTCGAGAGCGCTGTACAAAGCCCTCTTTTTCATTTCTGCAACGTTGGATTGCTTCCCAAATCCACCGGTTGCCGAGTTTGCCTTAAGATGCGAGGCGGTGGGCGCGCCGACGTACTTGTGTACTTCAAGCGCCCACCAACAAAGCAGATCCGGTAAAATCGGCATCCCCGAAGGGCCAAAAAAACGAAGATAAAAATGGATCTGCCTAC
>JAFDGP010000127.1 GCA_019309245.1 Deltaproteobacteria bacterium
TGGGGCCGGATCCGCCGTCCAGCACATCTCGGACGATGGCCGCATTCTGTTCGGCGTTGCCTCCCTTGATTTCGGAGATATCCGCCCGGGTCATGCCGAAGTCTTCGGGCTCGATCCGGTAGTCCTTGACCGTGCCGTCTCGAAGCTCGCTGACCTGAGTGGGGCCTGTAATGCTGATTTCATCAAGGCTTCCTTCTCCATAGACCACAAGGGCGCTTTTGCTTCCCAGGCGCTTGAGCACACGGGCCAGCACACCGGTGAGCTCGGCATCGTAGACGCCCAGCACCTGGACGTTCGCGTTGGCGGGATTGGTCAGAGGGCCCAGAACATTAAAGACGGAGCGGATGCCCACCTCTTGTCTGGGTCCAATGGCGTATTTCATGGCACCATGAAGCTTGGGTGCAAACAGAAAACCGATGCCCACCTCCCGAACACAGGTTTCCACTATATCAGGGGTGACATCCAGGTTCACGCCGAGGGTCTCCAGCACATCAGCACTTCCGCACTGGCTTGACACACTCCTGTTGCCGTGTTTGGCTACCAGCAGGCCGCCTCCTGCTACCACGAAAGCCGTTGTAGTCGAGACATTGAATGTGTTTGTGCCGTCACCCCCTGTGCCGCAGGTGTCCACAATGGTTTCGCGGTCCACATTGATGTCATCCCGGTCGATGTCCACAACGTCACCATGGACCCGAATAGGGGTGGCCTTGGCCCGCATGACCCTGGCTGCACCGGTGATCTCCTCGATGGTCTCACCTTTCATGCGCAAGGCCGTAATAAAAGCGCCGATCTGGGCCTCCGTGGCCTTGCCCTCCATGATGTGATTCATTACGCTGACCATTTCGTCTTCAGAGAGATCTTCTCCATTGACCACCTTGGCGATCATTTCCTTAATCATAATTGCCTCCCGCTTCTTAATCGGTTCATCATAATATTATTTTTCGGCTCCATACATCATCCCCCAATGGATCGGGGTGAGATTGACACAGCAGCCTCACTGCTCCAGAACGTTTCGCAAGATCTTTTCCCCATCCTGCGTCAGAAAAGACTCCGGATGAAACTGAACCCCCTCAACAGGAAGCGTCTTGTGACGGATGCCCATGATTTCTCCCTGCTTGGTCAAAGCGGTTACCTTGAAACAGTCTGGAAGGTTTGTGCCATTCACGATCAGGGAGTGGTACCGGGTGGCCTCGAAGGGTTGCCTGACTCCCTGAAAACATCCCCGGCCGTCGTGGTATACCGCAGAAACCTTGCCGTGCATCAAACGTCCGGCGCTGATCACCTCCCCCCCGAAAGCCTCGGCAATGGCCTGATGACCGAGGCACACGCCGAAAATCGGGATCTTTCCAGAAAAATACTGTATGGCATCAAGTGTCACGCCCGCGCGCGCGGGGACCCCCGGACCTGGAGAAATCACCAGCTTTTCCGGCTTAAGTGCGGCCATGTCTTCTACGGAAATTTGATCATTGCGGTAGATCTTCATATCGGCCCCGAACGAGCCAAAGGCCTGTACCAGATTGTAGGTAAAGGAGTCATAGTTGTCGATAATCAGCAGCATGGCTTTTCTCCTACGCTCCCATCGTCCTGATGGCCTCAAACAAAGCCGTGGCTTTGTGGACCGTTTCATCATATTCCTTTTTTGGAACCGAATCCGCCACAATCCCGGCACCGGCCTGGACAAAGGCCTTGCCGTCTTTAAAAACGATAGTCCGAATTGTAATGGCCAAATCCATATTGCCGTCAAAGCTGAAGTACCCCACGGCTCCGGAATAGGGCCCCCGGCGGTACGGCTCGAGTTCGTGAATGATCTCCATGGCCCGTACCTTGGGTGCTCCTGATACCGTGCCGGCGGGGAAGGTGGCTCGCAGCACATCAAAGGCCGAAAACCCGTCGCGAAGCCTTGCCTCCACGTTGGAAACAATATGCATAACATGCGAGTAGCGCTCGATCACCATGAGGTCGGTCAACTTGACCGTGTCGAACACGGCCACCCGGCCCACGTCGTTTCGGGCCAGATCGACCAGCATGACGTGTTCAGCACGTTCTTTTGGATCCGCCAGAAGGTCGGATTCAAGCCGCTTATCTTCTTCCTCGTTTTGGCCCCTGGGCCGGGTTCCTGCAATGGGCCGCAGGGTGACCCGGTCGGCCTCGAGCCGGACCATGACCTCCGGAGACGATCCCAGGACCGCGGTCCGACCGAACTTGAGATAAAACAGGTACGGTGAAGGATTGATGCGGCGCAGCACACGGTACACATCAAACGGGTCGGCGGAGGTTTCCGTTTCAAACCCCTGGGAGAGCACGACCTGGATGATTTCCCCCTGGCGGATATATTCTTTGGCTTTTGTAACCATGGATTCAAACTGATCGGGCGCGATCCGGCTTATGATGCGTACGGGAACCGAGGTTTGGGCGGACGGCCTGAACAGGGGAATCGGCTCTGAGAGGCGTTTGAGCACATCATTCACACGACCCACAGCCCTATCGTAGACAATGCCGGGGGGGGTGCCGGCCGGTACATAGGCATTGGCGACTACCTTGAGGACGTGCTTCAGGTTGTCGAAAGCCAGAACGAGCCGAGGGATCATGAACCAGGTGTCGGGCAGCCTCAAGGGGTCGGGCAGGGTGTCGGCAATGGGCTCAAAAAACGAGACCGTTTCATAGCCGATGTAGCCCACCGCGCCGCCGAAAAAGCGGGGCAGGCCGGAGATGCGTGCGGACCGGTAGTGACGGAGGCGGTCTTCGAGCGTCCGGATTGGATCTTCGACCGTGAACCGGTCGGTCTTTTTTTCAGACTGAATCTCCACGTCGGTTCCATGGCTCTTGAAAATGAGCATGGGGTCCAGGCCCATGAAGCTGTACCGGCCCCATCGCTCGCCACCTTCAACACTTTCCAGAAAAAAGCAATACTCATGCGTTCCCAGAATGCTGAACACCCCGATCGGGGTGGCCATGTCTGCAGACACATCCTGATACACTGGGATCAGGTTGAACGTCTCTGACAGCTTGATAAATTCGTCTTTTGATGGGTACATCCGCTTTCTCGCACTCCCGGACGAGGGTAAACTCTCTTAAGAAGCTCAATAGTTTCTATCATAAATGAGTCCAAGGACGAGGCCTTGGTATCAAATGCTAACATCAGTACAAAAGGCCGTGGGTCGCGCCTCCACGGCCTTCGTTTCGACAAACAAAAAAAGCCGTGGACCTTGAAGTGGGCCACGGCTCGTTTAAGCTGACATACGCGCTAAATCGGCGGGCACACTTCACGGCTCGTGCGCCACCATCGTTGCCAGTATGTGCGGGTCATGATCACCTTGTCAACCTTATTTTGAGTCAACCTTTTGAAAAAATAAAAAATATAATATCATGTTTTCGGGCTGTTGTCAACTGCTTTTCAGGCCCCCCAAATCCACCGGATGCCGAATTTGCCAAACATGCAAGAAAGAGTTCGATCTGCGTCTTCTTGGCGGTGGATTTGGGAGGCTGTTTTGAGCCTGCAGGTGCATTTGGTGCTTGACAAAGTTTTGATGCTCGGATAAGCTTAAAAAAATTAAAAAGATGGAAGAATCTTAATTGCTGGGCATTTTATGACCAATCAGCAGAAAACAGCGAGGCATTTTACTTTCGGACGCTTCTTTTTTAGCTTTAGGGGCGTCCACCTGGAGGGTTAGCCCAATAAATTGAGCACCCCGGGTGGACTGAGCAGGTCTACTCGGGGTTTTTTTGCAGTCAGGCCCTGAGGATGACCTCAGGGCTTTTTTATTTGTTTTGAAACGCTAAAAAGGTCGACAAAAGGGTCGACCTCGGACCCTTGAAAGGAGGCACTTTCTCATGATTCTTATTCTGGAAGATGATATCACCCCGGAGCAGAAGAACCGCATTCTGAGCGTGCTTCGTCAAGGCGGGTGTATTATCCGCGAGATTTCGGAAGCTGGCCAGTGTGTCATTGGCGCTACAGGAAGCGCCGGTCACGACATCGGCTATTTTGAAAACTTGCCCGGTGTGGCGAAGGTCGTGCCCATCTCCACGTCGTTCAAGCTGGTGAGCCGCCAGATGCATCCGCACAATACCGTGGTTAAGGTAGGCGATGTGGCGGTAGGCGATGAACGCATCGTGGTCGTGGCCGGACCCTGTGCGGTTGAAAGCAGGGAGCAGGCCTTAACCATTGCTCGGGCGGTCAGACGTTATGGGGCGGTCTTGTTTCGTGGCGGCGCATTTAAGCCCCGGACGTCTCCTTATTCCTTTCAGGGCCTGGGAGAAGAGGGGTTGAAGATTCTCGCTCAGGTCCGCGAGGAGGTCGGGCTTCCGGTGGTTACGGAAATTACCTCGCCGGCCCAGGCGGATGTGATGGTCAAGTATGTGGACGTGGTACAGGTGGGTGCGCGGAATATGCAAAACTTTGAGTTGCTCAAATGTGTCGGACGGTTGGGCAAACCCGTTGTGTTAAAGCGCGGTCTTTCGGCGACCATTGAAGAATGGCTCATGTCCGCAGAATATATCCTTTCGGAAGGAAACGACAACGTGATTTTGTGTGAACGCGGGATACGCACCTTTGAGCCCTATACCCGAAACACCCTGGACCTTTCCGCCATTCCGGTGATCAAGGCCCTGACGCATCTGCCTGTGATCATTGATCCGAGCCATGCCACCGGCATGCGTGAAAAGGTCAGTCCCATGGCGCGGGCGGCAGTGGCCGCGGGTGCAGACGGTTTGATGATTGAGGTCCATCATGATCCGGACCATGCCTTGTCCGATGGGGCGCAAAGTCTTTATCCAAAACAGTTCGGCCGCTTGATGAGAAATATTTACGTGATCGCGCCGGTGGTGGGCAAGCAAGTGGATTTCGGGTATCTGGACAAGGCCAGCGCCGTGGATCATTTGAAACAGGTCGGTGGCGAGGGGGCCAGAAAGGCCGGTTTTCTGGGAGAGATGGGAACATTCAGCCACAAGGCGTGCACGCAGTATTTTGGAGATAAGGTGGTTCCGGTGCCCATGGGGTCATTCCGGGAGATCTTTGAGTCCATGAGCCAGGGTCGGACCACATTCGGAGTGATTCCGCTGGAAAACTCCCTGGCAGGCAGTATCCACCAGAACTATGACTTGCTTCTGGAATACGACTTCACAATTATCGGAGAGATTACCTTAAGAATCATTCATCACCTGGTAGGCCTTCCGGGGGCCAGGACGGAATCCGTCAAGCGGGTCTTTTCCCATCCTCAGGGATTTCAGCAGTGCCGGGAGTTCTTGAATCGGCATCCGGATTGGGACTTGGTGTCGACCAAGGATACGGCTGCGGCCGTTAAGGCCGTCAAGGAAAAGGCAGACCCCGCCGATGCGGCCATCGCAGGAAAAGAGGCTGCTGAACTCTACGAAATGGAAATCATCGAAGAAGGGATTGAGACCAATCCCAGGAACTTCACCCGGTTTGTGGTGATCGGGACCCAGCCCTTGGAAAACGGGCCCCGGTGTAAGTCGTCTCTCGTCTATTCCGCGGGCAATCGTCCCGGGGCGCTGTTTGAGACCTTGAAGATCTTCGCAGAAAACGGCATCAACCTGGTCAAGCTCGAATCCCGGCCGATTCATGGAAAACCCTGGGAATATATGTTCTACGTGGACGTGGAGGCAGACGTGGAATCAGACGCCTTTCAGCCCGTGCTACAGGCCCTGGAGGAAAAGACGGATTTCTTGAGGGTGCTGGGCAGCTATTAATCAGGAACTGAAAACTGGTTTTTGTAGAAGTCCAATACAGAAGATTGTACTTCTTTCACATAGCAGTTTATTTTATCGTAGTTGTCCAGTAAAAGACACGTTATGTTTTTGTCTAAAAGTTGCCTATTAGAGAACTCCTTAAGAATCCTTGTTATTTCTTTCTGAGACATACCCTTTCTGTATGGACGATCCTCGGCTATCGCTACAAACAAATCTGCAATTGCTAAAATTCGTGCCCCTGTATCCAAAGCGGAAGCTGTGCAGTGAAAGGGATAACCAGAGCCATCCAGTTTTTCGTGGTGAAAAGCAGACCATTCTGAAATCTGTTCCAGACCTCCGATAGTATTCAATACCGAGTAAGTGAAATAGGTGTGTGACTTAATGATATAAAATTCTTCTTTTGTGAGCTTTCCACGTTTCTCTAGGATGCTATTTTGAATTGCCAGTTTTCCGAGATCATGCAGGTTTCCCGCAATTTCCATGAGCTGGACTTCTGTTTCAGTGAGCCCGAATATTTTGGAAAGCACAACACAACACGCAGCAACCCCGGCAGAGTGAGTTGCGGTGAAACGTGATCTGAAATCGATTATATTCCGAAACAGTTCCGTTAGCGAAGTCATGCCGAGAAGATCCACATGCAATCTCTTATAAGGGCCTTGATGAAGGAGTAAAGAATATAGTCGGGGGTTGACAAGGTCGAGCCAAAACTCTTCTCGATCAGCTGCATTGATAAAACAGTCCACTACGTCAGGATGAAAGCTATTCCCAGACATGGATTTGACCCTGGAAACAAGTTCTTCCTCTTGATGCAATATATATCGATCTCGAATAACTAAGCGCTCAAGGTAGTCTGCAAGCAGAAGGATTTGAGATCTAAGAACAGTGGGATCATCGATCGGTTGATCCCATTGTGTCCAGTCCCTATGATGGAATCTCACAATTTTTGCTGCTGGCTCCAGCCATGAGACTTTTTCGAGCAATGTTTCGCCGCGAATACAATGACCTTCAACATCTTCTACCTCTGATTCCTCAATAGTGGCTTGCCGAAGAGCCACCTTTTCCTCAACCGACAAAGCGCCTATGTCATGCAAGAGTGCCGCTATGAACAACTCCTCTATTGCAAGATCTTCCAGGCCTGCAATTTTACCTATCTGCCACGCAACAAAAGCTGTCCTTTGCTGATGTTGGGCAAGTTTTGGACTGGCCAAATCCATCGCGTCAGAAAGGGAAAGAAGTAAATTCCCTAGATTGACCGTTGGTTGCCTTCTCAATACTTTTCTCCTAAAGGGTTAAGGCGTTGCGTGGACTGATTGGAGTAATATCCTGGATTGTTCTACTGGTCAACGTTGGTTCTGGATATATATGGTACATAAGCCTGATCACTGGTAAGTATGTGGTTTAACCACCACTCTTTTAGAAAGACAAAGAGATCCATGGTCATATCGCCCGAGATTTCTGAAAAATCACTTTTTAACTCATCCACCTTTTTTTTGTATCCATCATGTTGTGTCCTGTGTTCCTCAAG
>JAFDGP010000128.1 GCA_019309245.1 Deltaproteobacteria bacterium
GCTTTCAGCTACACCCCAACAAGTCGGGCACTCCCGGCGGTTCTTTTTGACAAAATCCTCATGGCAAAATATAAAAGTGACTTTGGTTTAAAGGGTTCTGGAGGATTTTCGGGGGCATCATGGCATATTTTCTTTCCGTAATCGGCATGGTGATGATCGTAGAAGGGCTTCCCTACTTTGCGGCCCCATCCAAGATGAGACAATGGATTCGCAAGCTGGCGGAGATGCCAGATTCGGCCCTCAGGACAACCGGCTTCGTTCTCATGATGCTCGGGCTGGTTGTGGTCTATCTTGGCCGAGCCAAACCCTAACGTTACATAAACAACATCAAGATGTATGCGCTTTCCGACTACGACTATACGCTGCCTGCGGAGTTGATCGCTCAGGCACCATTGGCCCGCCGCGACCACTCCCGTTTGATGGTGTTGGACGCTGACGGCCGCACAATCCGCCATCACCGGTTTTCGGACCTGGATTCATTGTTACACGCCGGTGATGTGCTCGTCATCAATGATACCCGGGTGGTGCCGGCCAAACTATCGGGCACCAAAGACACCGGCGGCAGGCTGGAGGCCCTGATCCTGGACTATCCCGGGGAAATAACCCCTCAGGGAATTGTGTGCGAGTGCCTGGCCAACGTGTCCAAGCCCCTGCGCAAAGGCGCTACGGTCTTCTTCGGTCCTGAAAAAACCCGCGCCACGGTGCTGGAACGAACTGCTGTTGGATACCGCCTTGTTTTGCACGTCACACACACCCTGGACGCCCTGTTGGAACGGATTGGCGAGGTGCCGCTTCCTCCATACATCAAGAGAAACGGCCGGCGGGCAATCGGTTGTGACGACCGGCGGTCGTATCAAACCGTGTATGCCAAAAGACATGGGGCCGTGGCCGCCCCCACTGCTGGGCTTCACTTCACCGCGGAATTGGTTGACATGCTTAAAGCGAAGGGCGTTGAGATCGTCTCCGTTACACTCCACGTGGGCTATGGGACCTTTTCGCCGGTCCGGGTCGGCGATATCCGAAAGCACAGCATCCACGCCGAACCTTATGAACTCACAAAACATGCGGCAGCGACTGTCAATGCGGCAAAGGCCCAAGGCCGGCGCGTCATCGCCGTGGGGACCACATCGGTTCGGGTGCTCGAACACGCCAGCCACGCATCAGGGGTGCTCCGGCATGGATCGGGCCTGTGTGACCTGTTCATCTATCCGGGGTATCGCTTTAAAATCATAGATGGTCTGATCACCAACTTCCATCTTCCCAGAAGCACCCTGTTGATGCTGGTTTCAGCCTTTGCAGGCCGCGATTTCATTTTGAAGGCCTATAAGGAAGCGGTTTCCAAAAGATATCGTTTTTACAGTTACGGAGACGCTATGTGTATATTTGCCAAAAAGTCCCCTCGACAACATGCCAGCTCATGAAAAAAGGAGTCCATGCCCTTTTCTTTTGAAATCCTGAAACGCGACACCGACACCCGTGCGCGCCTGGGCAGAATTCAGACCGCCCACGGCCCGGTGGACACCCCGGTCTTTATGCCCGTGGGTACCCAGGCAACGGTCAAGGCCGTGACCCCCGAAGAACTCGACGATTTGGGGGTGCAGATAGTTTTGGCCAACACCTACCACCTGTATCTGCGCCCTGGGCACGAGCTGATCGCGTCTTTGGGCGGGTTGCATCACTTCATGCATTGGTCAAAGCCGATCTTGACCGACAGCGGCGGCTACCAGGTCTTCAGCCTGGCCAAGCTCAGGAGCATTTCCGATGAAGGGGTAACCTTTCAGTCCCATCTGGACGGATCCACCCATCTCCTCACACCGGAAAAGGCCATTGAAATTCAAGAGTCCCTGGGCTCCGACGTCATGATGTGCCTGGATGAGTGCACCCCGTATCCGGCAACACGTGACCAAGCCGAGACATCGCTCTGCCTCAGTCTTAATTGGGCACGCCGCTGCAGGCAAGTCCGACGCACAGATAGCGGAGCACTCTTCGGAATTGTTCAGGGTGGAATGTACGAGGACCTGCGGGCTCGAGCGGTCGATGCCCTTTTGGACCTGGGTTTTGAAGGCTTTGCCTTGGGAGGGCTGAGCGTGGGAGAACCTAAGGACGTGATGAGACGGGTGGCTTGTTCAACCCTTGGGTTGCTTCCCGATTACCACCCTCGGTACGTCATGGGGGTGGGGACCCCGGAAGACCTGGTCGAGCTGGTCTTTTCAGGAAGCGACATGTTCGACTGCGTGATTCCCACGCGAAATGCCAGAAACGGTCAGCTTTTTGTCGCATCTGGAAAACTCAATATACGCAACACCCGGTATCGAGACGATGACCGTCCGATCGAAAAGGAATGTTCCTGCTATACCTGCCGACACTATTCGCGGGCCTACCTGCGCCACCTATTCATGGCCAAAGAAATCCTGGCCCACCGCTTAAATACCATCCATAACATTTACTATTTTACGAAACTGATGTCACAGATGCGATCGGCCATCCGAGAAGGGTGTTTTGCCGCTTTCCGAAAAGCATTCTACGCAGCAAAGGGCCTGGAGCCGCCGGAAGTCCTTTGATCCCAGCCGCCTGCCACGTCCATTCCCCTCCCCTGTTCAGCATTCACCGTTTCCCATTCACTATTCCCTGTTCACTCTTCACCCCTCACTGTTCCACCTTGTCCAGGGCCTTCTTCAAGAGACAATAGATCATTGGTGTCGCGCGGCAGCCCGGCTGTTTGAGAAAAGCGCGGGCCGCCGGAAAAAAACTTGCTCCTATATTACAATCCGCTGCTTGATTGTCTTGACCACGTCGTCAGGGTCATCCAGGATCGTAACCAGGTCCAGATCGCTTTCTGAAATAAGGCCCTGTTTCAAGGGATAGCCCCTGACCCACTCCCACAAAGGGCCCCAGTAATCCGACCCCACAAAGATGACGGGAAACGGTTTCATTCGTTTGGTCTGAATCAACGTGATGGCCTCAAAAATTTCGTCCAGCGTCCCGAAACCGCCGGGCATCCCGACGTAGGCCTGGGCGTACTTGACCAGCATCACCTTCCTGACAAAGAAGTATTTGAATTCCAGCTTCACATCCGCATATGGATTACAGGCCTGCTCGAGGGGCAAGCGAATATTGAGCCCGATGGATTTGGCACCTCCTTCTTTAGCCCCTTTGTTGGCGGCCTCCATGATGCCCGGACCACCCCCGGTTGAAATGTTATAGCCTTGTTTTGCCAGTGTCTTTGCAATGCGCTCCGTCTTTTCGTACAGGGGATCCCCGGGCGCAATACGCGCCGAGCCGAAAATCGACACACAGGGATACATGTCTCCCAGGGCCTCAAAACCATCCACGAATTCGGCCAGGATCTTGAACAGCCTCCAGGATTCATTCATGGTGATGGCATCAACCAGGTATTGCCTCTCCGATACCGCCATCTGCTTACCGTCCTTTCCTTTGGTTGCCCCAACCCGAACGACCCGGGATGGAAACCGGTTAACAGAGCAATGTTGCATTGACGCTGCACATGGAGGCCCACCGGCCCAGGCAACAGCGCCAACACAATCGCAGCCCGGTTTACCGCTTCACCAGAAAGTGTTTGATGTATCTCGGGTCAAGAGAATCCAGGGAGACCGCCCCATATTCGTGCTCCAGCTCATCAAACAGGCCCGCCAGCGACGGGGCTGTTGGGCTGGCGGGGGCTTGGATTTCGTCTGTGGTAACCCCGGCCCTAAAGGCGACCCACTGCATGAACGACGCCTTCATCTCCGGCTTCACCATGTAGGGCCCTGGGCCTTGGTCCCAAAGTTGGTCGAAAAACGTCCGCAGCTGTACCCGGTTCAAGGGCTGGACCTGCCCGGCCAGGTCCAGGTGGTCCCGGGCCCACTTGGTCAAAAGGAGGTTCTTATAACTGATCGGCTGGAGCGCACCCGCCGGCCGTACAGCCGTACCTTCGGCAAAGACCAGGCGAAACAGGTTATCCAGAGCAATCATCCGGTCCAGGTCTTGATGGCCACGCGTAACCTCCTCAAGTGCCTTAAATTCACGAAACGGCTCCCCGGTCGGCGAAGAAAATCCCGCAAAAAACCGCGGCCGCTTGGCCGAAAGCCCCTCCAAAAGGCTTTCCCAGGGCTCCGTCCAAAAATCCAGGCCGAACCCCTGGCTCAAGAACCAGCTCCTGTGAAACCATTTTTCCGCCTTCCACTTCAACTCCACGGCCGCGCCGTAACCCACGCGAAAAATGTTGTCCAGGGGAAAGCGGGACAACAAGGCCACCGCACTTTCCGGCTCTGGCCCGGCCAACCTCTCCAGGGCGATATCCAAATACCCGCACGCTTTGGCCACAATGGCGGCGAGGTCCTGCCTGTCTCTGGCCACCCGGCAGTCCGCGGACATGATCCGGTTACAAAGGGCGGCAAACTCCGACTGGAGGCTCTCCAGGACCGCCTGATCTTTCACGCTCCGAAGGGCCTTATGAAAAAGGCTCCAGTCCCTGATAAGCAGTCCGCCTGAAACCGGCACAACCGGGAAAAGATTCCACGGGGCCTCCGGTTTTTGTGCCTGGGGGCCTTGTCCTGTCAGTTGTTCAGGGCTCATGGCCTGGTAGATGCCGATCGCCTCTTCAAAAGGCAAGAACCCTTTTTCGGCCAAACGCACATTGCGGACCCTGTATACCTGCTCTTCGGTTTCTGCAGGCAAAAGCCCGCCGATTTCCAGCAAGAGGTTATGATACCGATCCAGGTCCTGTGCTGCCAGGTGCTCCAGAAACCGCCGGATGGTACCGGCGTTCTTGTCGTCTGTGACTCGGACATAAAATACATCGTCCAGGGTAAAAAAGCCGTCTCCAAAATCCGAAGGCGCCTCCTCTTGACGGGCCCTGACTTTTACTTCCAGGTTCCTGAAAAGATGCAGCTCCACCAGCTCGATGTTGTTGTGTACCGCCCATGCCACGAACCGGTCGCAATCCGCCTGCATCAGCAGCGCCATCCACCGATCGACAGCCTCGTGTTCCAGTCGGTCCCGGTGCCATAGCTCCATATCCAGAAGGTATTGCCACTGGTCGTTGGAGGCTCTGGCCAGAATCGGCAAGGCATCCTCCGGCCCAATATCCTGAATCAGCCAGAAAAAATCCTGCTCGGCCAGGGACTGAACAAGGCGGGCCGGCATCGGCGCTTCCAGGATAACCTCCAAGGCCTCTTTTCCTGAAAGAGACATGAGCTGTGCCGCGCTGGGCATTGCAGGGGTTCCGGCGGTTTTGTTTTGAATCTGCTCAGGCACGGTGCCGTCTCCTTGGGACGAGCTGCGCAAGTCAGGTCGCATCACCGAATTCAATCCTTTTCGCGTCGGACCATAACCCTTCCAGGTCGTAAAACCTGCGGACCGGCTCATAGAAGATATGGATGATCACATCCCCATAGTCCATCAGTATCCAGTGGCCCTCTTGAAGCCCTTCCAGGCCATAGGGCGTCATTCCGCGCGCTTTGAGCTCTTGTTGGATGTGCTCCGCAATTGCGGTGACCTGTCGATGGGACCGGCCACTACAAATGATAAAGCTATCTGCAAACGAGGCCAGCCCGCGCACATCCAGCACAATCACGTCCAGGGCCTTCATCCCCAGCACGGCGTCAATGTAGGCATCCAGATCGGTATGGTCAACCCCGGGTCGAATCATCGGTACAAGCCCTTGGTCTTGATCAACGCCTCAACAGCGTTGGGAACCAGAAAACGAATCGAGCGTCCCTGCCGGATCCGCTCTCTGGTGTCCGTGGCCGAGATGTCCAGATGGGTGATGTCAAAAGGGTGAATCCGGCAAAGCTCCGGATGGCTAAAGTCCCGCGATGCCTCGTTGTATCGGTATGCGCCGGAGATGTGCTCGTTGATGAAGGACTCCAAATCCTTGATCGCAGCCTTCGGGCGGGTCATCACGATGAAATCGGCAACCGCAAAAAGTTGTGTGTAAGATTTCCACGTCGTGATCTCCGAAAAGGCGTCAACGCCCAGAATAAAATACAAGGCCGACCCATCCGGGAGTCGGCTTCTGAAGTGCTTTAATGTCTCTATGGTATAAGACGGTCCATGCCGATTGAGCTCCACATCCGAGGCTTCAAGAAAGGGAACCTCGTTGACCGCCAGCCGCACCATGGCGAGCCGATCCTCGGCGCCGGCCACCTCCCCGACATCCTTGTGGGGTGGATGAGCCGATGGAATCAACAGGACCTTGTCGAGACGAAAAGCCTCCCAGACCTCAACCGCAGCCCTGAGATGGCCAATGTGAATGGGATTAAACGTTCCGCCGAACAGGCCTAGACGCACAAACTCTCCCTAAAAAACGGCCGGCAGGGGCTGGCCCACCGGGCCCTGTCCGTCACCGTGGGGTCTTCCATGTGTCGGGCCGCTCCCGAACCAGGCAACAAGCACCCCCCACGTGCCCCAACCAAGACCTTACGATATGAATGCCTATCCACAGTTCAAGACTCAAGACCTTTGCAAAACGGCCCCTTTTGTCCAATTTCTGCGTCCGGCTCAGCTTTCAGGGAAAGCCTCAAGAAATAAACGGCAGCCGGTTAGGTTCTCACCTGCCCGGAGCCGAAAACCACAAATTTCGTGGTGGTCAACTCTTCCAGGCCCATAGGGCCATAGGCATGCAGCTTGGACGTGCTGATACCGATCTCCGCACCCAGCCCCAGCTCCCCGCCGTCGTTGAATCGGGTGGATGCGTTCACCAGGACCACCGAAGCATCCACTTGGCGCAAAAACGCCCGGGCATGATCGTAATCCGTGGTGACGATGGCCTCTGTATGATTCGATCCGAACCGGGCAATGTGTTCCATGGCCGCGTCCATATCCGGCACGACCTTAACCGCGAGGATCAGATCCAGGTACTCGGCCGGCCAGTCTTGCTCGGTTGCAGCGAGCGCTTCCGGCACAATCTCACAGGTCGCAGGGCATCCCCGAAGCTCCACGCCGGCATCCAGGAACCGTTTTGCCATGGCCGGCAAGAAATCCCGGGCCACTGTCTCGTGTACCAGCAGCGTTTCCATGGCATTACACACGCCGGGACGCTGTACTTTTGCATTAAAGGCGATGTCCTGAGCCATGGCCAGGTCCGCCTTGTCATCCACGTACACGTGGCATACCCCTTTGTAGTGTTTGAGGACCGGAATCCGTGAGTTTTCAGCTACGAACCGGATAAGCCCTTCGCCGCCCCTGGGAATGATCAAGTCCACCTGATCCTGAGCCAGCA
>JAFDGP010000129.1 GCA_019309245.1 Deltaproteobacteria bacterium
ATGCCGGGTGGCGATTGCGAAGCGCGATGATCTTTCGAAAAAACCTGACCAGGCCTTCATGTGCTTGTGCAAGGCCCCAATCGATCCAGCTCAATGCGTTGTCCTGGCAATAAGCATTGTTGTTTCCGCGTTGTGTGCGTCCAAACTCATCACCGGCCAGGATCATCGGGACCCCTTGAGAGACCATCAGAATCGTCACCAGCGTCCTGATCCGCCGCAGTCTGAGCGCGTTGATCTCCTGGTCGTCCGTAAGGCCTTCCGCGCCGCAATTGGCACTGTAGTTGGCCGACGGGCCATCCCGGTTTTCTTCCCCGTTTTCCTCATTGTGCTTGTCTTCGTACGATACCAAATCGTACAGGGTAAACCCGTCATGGCAAGTAATGTAATTGATACTGTTCCACGGACACCGGCCGTTTCCCTGAAACAAATCGGAACTGCCGGCAATGCGTGTGGCCAGTGCCGGGACCATGCCCGCGTCTCCTCTGATAAATCGCCGCACGTCATCGCGAAAGAACCCGTTCCATTCGGCCCACCGGCCGGGGAATCCCCCGAGCCGATAGCCGGCTGCATCCCATGGTTCTGCGATAATTTTGGTGTCGGCAAGCACGGGGTCCTGTTCGATCGCGTGGACCAGGCTGGGTTCATCAAGCCACTGCCCTTTCTCATTGCGGCCCAATACCATGGCCAGATCAAAGCGGAAACCATCCACGTGCATCTCGGTAACCCAATAACGCAGGCACGCAATGATAAACTCCCGGACCACCGGATGGTTGCAGTTCACGGTGTTGCCGCAACCGGTAATGTTCAGATAGTCTCCGGTCTCTTGGTCCAGGCAGTAGTAAACGGAATTGTCCAGCCCGCGGAAACTGATGGTCGGGCCTTTGGCATCACTTTCTGCGGTGTGGTTGAAGACCACATCCAGGATGACCTCCAGGCCGGCCCGGTGAAAGGCCTTGACCATGGCCCTAAACGCCGTGATCGCATTGCCCCCCTGCGGGTTTGAGGCGTATGACGCCTTGGGGGCAAAATAGGCCAGGGTGCTGTATCCCCAGAAATTTTTCAATCGTTTTCCCGTTCTGGGGTTGGTCAGCTTGTTTTCCATTTCATTGAATTCAAAAAGAGGCAACAACTCCACGGCCGTGACACCCAGGGACTTGATATAGGGAATTTTTTCCACCAGACCTTCATACGTGCCAGGATGGGCCACGCCGGAGGAGTCGTGTTGGGTATATCCCCGCACATGCAATTCGTAGATGATGGTATCTTTCATGGGAATCTTAAGCGGCCGGTCACCTTCCCAGTCAAACTCATCCGCCGGCAGGTAGGCCCGCCACGGCAGGGCCGGCTCCCGTCCCCATACCTGTCCCCCTTCCACGGCGCGGGCATAGGGATCCAGCAACACTGCATCCGGTTTGAACCGATATCCGCCCTTTGGATCAAAGGGCCCATCAGCCCTGAAGCCGTACCCAAGCCCCGCACCTGTGCCGGTTACGCGAACATGCCAGATATCTCCGGTTCGGTTCACGTGCGGATCCAGGGCAAACTCCGCGAACGGCGCCGACTTTCCCTTCTCAAAAAGGACCAGGGTCATGCCGGTGGCATGTCGGGAAAAAACGGAAAAATTGATTCCGGCTTCAGTCACGGTCGCGCCCAGCGGCAAGGGGCTGCCCGGAGCTGTTTTGAGTCCTGCGATATCGCCGGCAATATCGGCACGTCGACCTTGCATAAACCCCTCTTGGGACCTGTCCGATAACAGCAGAATTGCTCAGGAGAGAAACCGGACGAAGGAGCAGCCAGTTCCCGGGGTTCACCCCCACCCAGGCCCTTTGAGAGACCTTTGCAAAACCTCCCCTATTGCCCAATTTCTCCGCCCGGCTCTCCGCCTCAGGCAGATCAAACCTCAAAAGACCCAATCGCCGACCCCTTGCTCCGCCTGAGGCGGAGAGAAGAGGTGGGATGATCGGCTTTCACGCCAGGGTAAACAACATTAGAGTCAACCTTAGCGCAGGGTCCCCACGTACCGATCCTCAAGCAGGTGGTTGGCAATGACCACACGCTGGATCTCAGAGGTCCCTTCGTAAATGGTAAATACCCGGGCGTCCCTGTAATAGCGTTCCACCGGATATTCTTTTGTGTATCCATAGCCCCCATGGATCTGCAAAGCGGCAGCCGTAACGCGATTGACCATTTCAGAGGCAAAAAGCTTGGCCATGGAGGCCTCCATGGTATATTTCTCGCCCTGGTCCTTTCTTGCTGCGGCGTAAAAGGTCAGTTGCCTGGCCGCGGCCAGATCCGTGGCCATATCTGCAAGCATCCAGCGAAGCCCCTGAAATTTCGAGATGGGTTGCCCGAATTGTTCGCGTTCCTTGGCATAAGACACTGCCGCATCCAACGCCGCCTGCGCCACACCCACAGACTGGGCGGCAATACCGATCCGGCCGCCGTCCAGGGCGGTCATGGCGATCTTGAATCCGTCTCCCGGCGCTCCCAGGATATTTTTGGCGGGCACGCGGCAATCTTCAAAATGAAGGTCTGTGGTATCAGAGGCGCACAGCCCCATTTTTTCTTCTGTCTTGCCCACGGAAAACCCGGCCGTGCCCTTTTCCACAATAAACGCACTGATGCCCTTGTGGCGTTTCGTCTTGTCCGTCTTGGCCGTAACGATCGTGATACCCGCATTTTTTCCCGAAGTGATAAACCGTTTTGATCCGTTGAGCACGTAGGCGTCACCGTCTCGAACCGCCGAGGTGGACTGGCTCACCGGGTCTGACCCTGCATGAGGCTCGGTCAGCGCAAAGGCCCCGATTACCTCCCCGGAGGCCAACCGCTTTAAATAAGACCGTTTCTGTTCCTCTGTGCCAAACCGGTTCAGGGTCTCACACACGATCGAATTCTGGACCGACATCACCACGGCCGTGGCCGCACACGCATACGCCACCTCCTGAAGAGCCAACACATAAGAAACCGTATCCACCCCCGCCCCGTTGTATTCCGGAGGAACCATCATGCCGAGAAGGCCCAGCGCCCCCATTTTTTTGAGATTCTCTATGGGAAAAGCCTTTGTCCGGTCACGTTCCATGGCCGTAGGGAGCAGTTGCTCCCTGGCAAAATCTCGAACCATACCTTGAATCATGAGTTGTTCTTCGCTTAATTCAAACGGCATCACACTCTCCAATGAGCTTGCACAGTCTTCCGTAAGGCTCGGCCTGGATCATATCCGCCTCGAGGGAAGGCGACCCGAGTGCCAACAGTTGGTTGTGAAAAGCTTTCACAACCTTCCTGCCCCATCACGGGGGCAGGGCTTAGGTAAAATGCCCATCGATCAGCCCCGGCGCGATTTCCTCCAGCGCCTTTCCGGCTTCAGTCGGGATCGCAGGCCCAAAACCGGCTTACGGCACGTAAATCACAACAAGCAGTTCCGCCTTGACCTTCCCGGGATTTCGAATCCGGTGCCGAATGCCTGAATTAAAATGAAGGCTCTGTCCCGCCTTCAAGCGGTTGACATGGTCTCCGACCGCGACCTCGATACGCCCTTTGAGCACATAAACGAACTCCTCGCCCTCATGCTGGTACCCTACCCCTTTGTGGTCGGCCAGCGGATCCACCGCCACCAGAAACGCCTTAAGATGCTTTTTTTCCGCCCCCGGAGTCAGGGTAGAGTAGGCATAGTCTGCGGTACGCTTTGCATAGGCCTTGATCCGATCCTTGGCGGAACCCTCCTGGTCTTTGAGCAACACGCCTGAATCGATCTCAAGCGCTCTGGATATCTGCAACAGGACCCCTACAGGAGGCATAACCTCACCGCGCTCGACCTGCTTCAGGTAATCAATGCTGCATCCCGTGTCGTTTGCCACCTGATCCAGGGAGGCCTTTTTTTTCTGTCGGGCCTTTTTGATCTTTTCTCCCACAGGCAGGGGCGCGGACTTTTTCTTTCTGGCCATCATGAATCTCCTCGGAAATATGTTCTGATTCCGTCTTTGACGATCTTGTCACACAAGGTGAACGGATCCGTCCGCTTTTCGACCAGGTCATCCAGGACGGCCTCCACACGCCCGGATTCCTCCAGGCCCCGGATGATCCGACCGGCCACCATCTCCACGACCATGTCCTTAAGCTCCCGCAAGGCCTTTGCCCTCAAATGGGCCTTCAAGTGCTTTGCGCCCTGTCCAAACAGAAAGGCGCGATGGCGGTCGATTTCGGACATCAGTTCCCGAACCCCGTGGCCATGAAGGGCGATCGTGGGCACGATCGGCGGACGCCAACTGTTGTTTTCCGCTCGCTGGCGATTCATATCCAGCATGGTCTTGAGGTCGTTCACTGTCTTTTCCAGCCCCTCGCGGTCGGCCTTGTTGATGACGAAGATATCGGCCACCTCAAGGATACCCGCCTTGATCGCCTGAATATCGTCCCCCATTCCCGGAATCAATGCAATAATCGTTGTATGGGCCGTGGTGACGATGTCGACCTCGTCTTGCCCCACGCCCACGGTTTCCACCAGGACCACGTCCTTTCCCATGGCGTCCATCACATCGATCACGCCATGGGTCGAGCGGGACAAGCCGCCGAAATGCCCCCGGGTCGCCAGACTTCTGATAAACACTCCGGGATCGGTCCCATGGCGCTGCATGCGAACACGGTCCCCCAGGATGGCCCCACCGGAAAACGGGCTGGTGGGATCCACGGCCACCACCCCGAGAGTCTTGCCGGCGGCGCGATAGGCGTGAATCATCTGATCGACCAGCGTACTTTTCCCAACACCGGGAAACCCGCTGATTCCAATTACATAGGCCTTGCCCGTATGGGGATAAAGGACCTTCAAAACGTCCCGGCAGGACGCAACCCCGTCATCGATATCCCGGATCAGCCTGGCGGCGGCCCGGACGTCCCCGTTAAGAATCCGTTCGACTCGTTCCATGGGCTCGCATTCAGCCGTGTTCACAGCGTCAATTCAAGTCCTTCATAGGCCATCACAATCCGGATGACCCGGTCGATCCCCTGAAATCCAGCGTACTTCATGGTGCCCCTGTGGATGTCCTGCAGGGCCTGGTCACTGTAAGCCGGCTCATGATGAAAAAGGACCAGGGTCTCCACACCCGCCTGTCGAGCCATGTCCACCCCCTTAAGCGCGGCACTGTGCCCCCAGGTCTCTTTCTGAAACGCATCCAGCAGCGTATACTGGGCGTCCAAAACCAACACCTTGGCCTTGGAAAAAAACGCCACATATCTTTGGATATCGTCATCAGAAAGATTCGTAAACTCTGTGTCACTGGCATAAACAAAGGCGTCGGTCCCTTCCTCGACGCGATACCCAAAGGACCCGCCGGGATGGTTCAGCGCCATGTTGCTGACCCGCACGTCTCCGAGCATGAGCTCGTGGCCTTCGGGGAAGTGAATGAATTCCAGATCAGCGTCCATGGCCTCCAAAGGCACGGGAAAAAATTGGGACCTCTGCTGCGCGCGCAAGCGCTGCGCCATATCGGCAAAGGGACTGTAGATGCGTACTCGGTTTCCTTTCCGGTATGCCGGGGAAAAGAAGGGAAAGCCCTGAATATGGTCCCAGTGCGTATGGCTGAAAAACAGGTGGATAGTGCCTTGACCCCGACCGCACGCCCCCTTCATCAAATGTAGGCCGAGCGGACGAATCCCGGACCCGGCATCACAGATCAAGGTGAGTCCGCCGGCCTCCAATTGCACACAGGGCGTATTTCCGCCAAAGGTGCCGGCGACGTGAGGGGGCAAGCCCTCAACGAATCGGCGCACAGCGCCTTTTTCCCCCAGATCACGGCCAAGGGCCATCCTCAACACGTGGATCAGTTTTTCTTTAATCTCTGCGGGGGCTAAGGGGGCCGGAATGGAACCCCGTACCCCCCAAAATGTGATATTCATGGGCTTGGTCAGGTTTTAGCGCAGGTCCCGCTTTAGGTCAATCACAACCCGTGTCCATCAATCATGATCCCATTACCATCGGGCACGAACAAAAATTTTAATGACATGAATTCATACAAAAATCATGCCCCTTTGCCGCTGCTGTGCCATCAGGATTGTCCGCAGAGTGCTTATACAGCCAAACCGCCGGACGGGCCCTTCGGGCAAAAATTCACGCTTGACACTTTTCCTTCCTTAATAGTATGAAGGTCAGAACGAATAGGCGTGCCATATTGTCCGTTTTCATTCATAACTCATGAACATACGCCCTCCTTTATGAAAAGAGCTCTAAAATTGTGCCTCTCATGCTCCTGACGGTAAAAAAAAGAACCGTCAGGAGCAGCACTGACGTCGAGACAAAAAGACGGGCCTGTCTGTTTCGTCATGCTGTATTGAATCGGGAGTTCTTTGTGCCACGGTCCCTGTGTTCAAGCACGCGTCGGGTAAATCCTGTGTAGCCTCCAAAACCATTTAAGCGCCGCTGAATCCTTCTGTGTAATCCCCGCTCCGAAAGATCTGCAACGCACCCTCTACATCTCCTTTTGCCAAGGGCGTTCGGCCGGACGGTGGTCCGTGCAATGGAAATGACCTCCATATCAAGGTGTCGGAGAGGACAGATGCAACGGTTTAGAGAATCCCTCGTTCCACAAGTCCCAAAACGGCCTGTTTTCCCCGAACGAAGGCGAGCCAAAAGATTCCGATTGCTCTGCAGAGCCTTTGCCGTCGCCAATCTACACTTTGGTGTCTTGGGCCAAATCATGGACATCAGCCGCGACGGCCTGGGTGTCCGCTACGTAGCCGCACGTCAGCGCACCCGCGAGGTGTCGGTTATCAACATCATGTTATTGTTGGCCGAACACGGCTTTTCGTACAATCACCTGCCCGTAAAGAGCGTTTGGGACCGGCGGATTCCACGGGACTATCCCTGCACGCTGCTCTGTGCGCGACGCTGCGGCATGCAGTTTAGGCCCATGACAAAGAGCCAGATCGCCGAATTGCAGCACTTTATTGAACACTACACCACGGGTCAGATCATGGCCTTGGACGAAGGCGGGTAACCCGAATCCACCGCCAAAAAACGAAGATCGGACTCTTATGGCATGATTGCAGCGTGTTGAACAAAAACGCTGGTTGAAACCCTTCACTTGGCTTCAGCGTGGGCAGCTCCGCCTTGATCTTCGTTTTTTTGGCCCTTCGGGGATGCCGATTTTACCGGATCTGCTTTGTTGGTGGGCGCTTGAAGTACAACAGTACGTCGGCACGCCCACCGCCTCGCATCTCCGG
>JAFDGP010000130.1 GCA_019309245.1 Deltaproteobacteria bacterium
CCTGATCGATGCCTTAAACGGCCTGATTGCCGAGGCGGAGACGATGAAACAGGCTGCGGCTGAAGGCGAACTCGACACCCGGGCCGATGTGTCCCGGTATAACGGCGCGTGGGCTGCCATCGTGCAGGGGCTCAACGACACGGCCGAGGGTATGGTCGTGCCCATGAGAGATGTCGGAGGCACGCTGGATAAGTTTGCTGCCGGGGAAGTCATCGCGCGGGTCGAGAACGACTATAAGGGCGACTATCATCTGTTGAAAAAAGCCGCCAACAGGCTTGGCGAGCAATTAACCAGCCTCATCGAGACAGATGGCGGAGCTGTTCTCAAGGCGGCCGCCAGCAAGGACCTGACCGTAACTCTTGATCGTGAATACACGGGCGCGTTCGAAAAGATGAAAGAAAATATCAATTTGTTAATAGTCACATTGGCCGATGCATTAGAACAAGTAGCTGAAGCAAGCGGCCAAGTGGCCTCGGCCTCAGGCCAGGTGGCCTCAGCGAGCCAGTCTTTGGCGGAAGGGGCTTCCGAGCAGGCAGCTTCTTTAGAGGAGACTTCCTCATCGCTGGAAGAAATGTCTTCAATGGTAAAACAAAATGCGGACAACGCGGCTCAGGCAAACAATCTGATGCAGGAAGCCAACCAAGCGGTTGAACAGGCCAGAGACTCCATGGGAGAGGTCACCAGCTCTATGCAAGACATCAACAAGGCGAGTGAAGAAACCCAAAAGATCATCAAGACTATTGATGAAATTGCCTTTCAAACCAATCTGTTGGCTCTAAATGCTGCTGTCGAAGCGGCCCGGGCCGGTGAGGCTGGCGCCGGGTTTGCCGTGGTAGCCGATGAGGTCAGGAACCTGGCCATGCGGGCAGCCGACGCGGCCAAGAACACGGCAAACCTTATTGAAGACACCGTCAAAAAGGTGTCTGCAGGAACAGAACTGGTGACCAAGACAAATGAGGCTTTTGGCGAGGTGGCCGATGCGGCGGCCAAGGTGGGGGGACTGGTCAACGAGATTTCGGCTGCTTCCAATGAGCAAGCCCAGGGCATTGAGCAGGTGAACAAGGCCATGGGAGAAATGGACAAGGTCACCCAGCAAAACGCCGCCAATGCCGAGGAGAGCGCGTCAGCCGCCGAGGAGATGAGCGCCCAGGCTCAGGAACTTCAGAGCCTGCTGGCCACCTTTACACTGAATCAACAAAAAGCGCAGGCTCACTTGACGGCGCCCATGGGGGCTGTGCACCAGGGAGCAGCCGCAACGCCGAATCCGGTGTCTCGCCTTGTGCCGGTAAAGTCCTCCCGAAAAACGCAGACAAAGGCAGGGACACAGCCTGAAACCGTCATTCCTATGGATGACGAGGTAATAGGCGGAAATTTCAAGGATTTTTAGCATAAAGTTCCGGCAAGGGCAAGATATTATGAAACACGGCTTTTACGCACCAAAAGATTGTTTTTCCGTTAACGATCCGCTCCTACTGCAGCCGTAGACCGGCGGCAGAGGGAAGGGACCCTATTTTTCGGGTTGAGCGCTGCCCCGTGGCTTTGACTTTTTTTTTCAGAGATCTTCTGATCCTTCATGCGATCCGGGATCATGTAATCCCAGAGATCCGAAGGTATAAATACATCAATGTATGGGATGCAGGGTGCGCCATGGGACCGGAACCCTATTCTCTGGCAATTATCTTTAAGGAGGCGCTTAATAGTTACGAGTTTAAGAGATTGCGAATATTTGCAACCGATCTTGATGAAGAAAGTCGTGGCTTCGGCAAGATCTTAAGAGCCGGAGTTTACCCGGAAAAAACAGTCAAAAGGATCCCTGAAGAGATTTTTCACAAATACTTCACCTCCAGTGTCAAGCCCGGGCATTACAAGATCTGTGATGAGATCATACACTGCGTGTCGTTTCAACGTCATGATTTGCGCTCTTTGCAACCGGTTCGCGACGGCTTCGGGCTCATCGTATGCAAGAATGTTTTGCTTCACATGCAAGAGACCCAGCGTGAGGATATCATAAAAATGTTCCACAGGTGCCTAGTGCCCGGAGGCTTTTTTGCGACCGAGCAGATACAAAGAATGCCGGCAGAACTATCCGGTCTGTTTAAACAGGTAAGACCGAACATCCGGTTGTTTCGAAGGGTGTAATTTTAACAAAGAGGTCGGTGGAAAAGGATTGCTCCATGGGAAAAGTTTTGATCATAGACGATGACGTTCAAATACTCAGGGCGCTTCGAGCCTTGTTGGAGCGCGAGGGATATGAGGTCTTGGTGACGATCGACGGCACGACAGGCAGCAGGCTCTGCAAAGAGGAGGCGGTCGATGTTGTTATCACGGATATCTTAATGCCGGAAAAGGACGGGCTGGAACTCATCATAGAGCTTCGCCGCGACTGCCCGGGTGTGAAAATTGTAGCCATGTCCGGGGGTGGAGGGGGTCTTGGGCAGGAAGACTTGCTGTATATGGCCCGAGGTCTGGGTGCAAGCGATGTCCTGTGTAAGCCTTTTTCTGTGGCCGAAGTGTTGAGGGCGGTTAGGAAAGCCTTTGAGAATCGGCCTTGATGACAAAGGAACAACGAATTGCGGTGCGAGCGGACGGGCACAGTGAATGTTCTCATACAGCTGCGTGAGGTGACTTACGCAGACGAGAAGTCAGAGACTCTTCCTGCTGGTTGAGGATGATTTTCTTGATGCCTTGACCATTCAACGCGCTCTGAGGGACGTCAACGTAACGAACATAATGCACCGCGTGGGCAATGGTGAGGATGAATGGTATCGAGTTCTTGAAGATTGCAAAAGGTGACGACAAGTTGAGGCGAATCCCGGTCGTGATGTTAATAACATCCAAAGGAGAACAAGGCAGGACAGATAGTTTTAATCCGAGCGTTGCGGGCTACATCGTCAAGCCAACCTTCTACAAACAAGTCGTTGAAATGGTCAGAGCGATAAATTCGTGCTCGACGGTGAGCGAATTGCCGGTCTAGACGGCTGTAAAGGAGTTCTCGTCAGCTCTTGGCGAAGGTACGGTCGTTTTTTTGGCGCATCCGGAGAAAACGATGGAACGTTTAAGAAATACCTCCGTGAAGGTCCTTTTGGTGGAAGATGACGCCGTGGGCCGGATTGCCCTTGAGCAGTTGGCCAGAGATAAAGGTCTCGCGTGGGAGTGTACTCTGGCCGGTTCGTTGTCAGAGGCCAAGGAGCTTCTGGCGAAACATAGATTTGACTGTATCATTGCGGACTTCTCTCTCCACGACGGATTTGCTCTGACTATCCTGGATAGTGCGGGAACTGTTCCAGTTATTGCCACCACCGCCAGTGGAGACGAACAAGCAGCCGTAACAGCGATGAAAACCGGCGCATTTGATTATTTGATAAAAGATCCACAGCGTAACTATCTCACCGTTTTGCCGTTGACTGTAGAAAATGCCATTAAGCACAGAGAGCAAGCAATGCATGTTCAAATGCTTTTACAGGCTATGATAAACATTTCTGATAGTGTCTATATTACGGACGGGGAAGGCAGGATGGTTTTTGTCAACAAAGCCTTTTGCAAGACTTATGGGTATGATCAAAATGAAGTCCTTGGCAGGCATGTCAGCTTCATTTACCGTGAGGATTTCAAGGACGGCCCGTTTGAATCCGGCGAGGTAAAAGAAATTTGTCAGAAGCGAAAAGATGGAAGGCTTCTTCCGGTTGCTCTTAGCAGATCGGTCGTCGCGGATGAAAATGGAGATGCCTTTTGCGTATTTGTCGTCAGAGACCTGAGAGAAAAAAAACGGGTAGAGCTTGCACTTAAAAGAAGCGAGCGCCGATACAGGCGTATTACAGAGGCCGTAACCGATTATATCTTTACAGTGTATATTGAGAATGGTCGACCTATAAAGACCATTCACGGTCCCGGATGTATTGCCGTGACTGGATATGCGGCGGAGGAGTTTGCCCAAAATCCTTACTTATGGTTTGAGATGGTGCACGAGGCCGACCGTGTTGCTGTTCAGGAGCAGGCCGAAGAGATTCTTTCAACGCAGAACTCGACCTTTATTGAGCATCGCATTGTTCGAAAAGATGGAAGGGTTTGCTGGGTGAGGAATACGCTTGTACCTCAGTTTGATCATCAGGGGCAACTTGTTTCATACGATGGCCTTGTCCGAGATATTTCTGAACAGAAGCGTCTTGAAGCACAGCTTCATCAGGCACAGAAGACCCAGGTCCTTGGCACACTTGCGGCCGGCGTAGCCCATGATTTCAACAACCTTCTCATGACGATTCAGGGAAATGTCTCTCTCATGCTATGCGAGATCGATTCAGGCCATCGTTTCAGCGAAAACCTTTTGGAAATCGAAAGGAGGATCAGAAGCGGAGCAAAGCTAACGAGGCAACTTCTCCGATACGCAAGAAATGACACATGTGAAGTCAAACCCACCGATCTAAATCAATTGGTGGAGGAAGTCTCCCAGACCTTCGGGAGGGCCAGAAAGGACATTACAATCTGTAAAGAACTGACGAAGGACCTGTTCGCGGTAGAGGCGGACGAGGCACAGATTGAGCAGGCGCTGAATCTTTTTATGAACGCTTCAGATGCGATGCCTGGCGGCGGGCGCCTGTGTCTGAGGACGACCAACGTGACACATCACGATGTGGTAAACAGACCATATGATCCAAAGCCGGGCAATTATGTGCTACTGGAGATAGCGGACTCGGGAACAGGGATAGATAAAGATACGTTGGAGCGCATCTTTGAGCCGTTCTTTACGACCAAAGAAATGGGCAGGGGGACAGGGCTCGGCCTCGCAGTGGTTTACGGCATTGTAAAAGGCCATGGAGGATATATTGACGTCACTTCTGAGAAAGGCTTCGGCACCACGTTCAGCATTTATCTGCCCGCGACTCAAAAAAAAGCGCTGGAGAGCTCTGCCGCAGTCTGTCCGATCGTTCGGGGAGATGGGACTGTACTTTTGGTCGACGACGACGCAGCCTTGCTGGATGTAGGTGTCAGCCTACTGAAAAAGTTGGGTTATCGGGTCCTTAAGGCGCGAAGTGGGGCTCAAGCCTTGAAAGTCTATAAGGCAAACAGACATGAGGTAAATCTTGTTATCTTAGACGTGGTTATGCCTGGCATGGACGGTTATACAACCTGCCGGAAAATTCGGGAAATTGATAGAAACTCAAAAGTCCTCTTTTTAAGTGGGAAATATAAAGATGATCAGGTTGATAAGGTTTTAGAAGGTGGAAATGGCACGGGATATACTCAAAAGCCTTTCAGTCTTGCGGAGCTTTCAAGAGCTATAAAAGCCATTCTGGGAAATACGGATGACTCAAAGGCGGCACAAAAACCGTAAAAATGCCCCCAAACGTGATTATCTTTTAAAGTTTTTGCCGCAAAAGACGCGTATTGTTCTCAATGCGTGTTGCCATAATTTGAATTGTTGATGACGAAAAACTAATACGGAAAATTTTTCAAACCGCTCTTCGCAATGCGGGATCTCGGGTTCAATGTGCAGGGAGTGCTGAGAAGGTCCAGGATATGCTGAAAGACAACTACACCGAGGTGATGTTTCTGGACCTGAAGCTGCCCCGGTAGAATAGTTTAGAGCTTTGCCGGGGGGGTCGAAAGGCCGGCCCGATGGCCATTATCTACGCAGTGAAGCGTTACACATCGTTTTTTGAACTGACAGACAAACAAAAGTACGTGAAGCGATTTTTAAGAGGCAAAGCCTTTGAGTCCCTTGAGCGTCTGTACCAGTCGTTTGCCAACTGGATCGCCAAGGTGGCTGTCAACAGGATCCATGGCACAACCAGCCGCAAGCCTGTTGAGATGATTGCCGAAGAACAGGGCCTGCTGATTTCACACAAAGGCAAGGGTCGGTACCACATCCAACACCGGGCTGTACGGCATGTGGCCCGGGACTGCATGGTTACCTTTGAGACGGACCGCTACTCGGGTCCCAGAAGGTTCGCCGGCAAGCCCGTGGAGGTCCAAACAAACCATGAACATATGCTGATCCATTATCAGGATCCACTCGTTGTGAGCCATCCTCGCTGCCAGGGCGAATACCAAAATCAGATTAAAAAGGAACACTATTTCGGCATCTTTTATGGGAAAGACATTCCCTCGGTGGCCATGCTCCATTTTGATCACGGCTCCTTGATCCAACAAGACCCCCAGGTGCGGGATCTGGCCTTCTACCAGGAGCTTATGGAAGGAGGTGCCCATTGAGTGACACCCAACATGCCAGAATACAAGACAATTTCAAGATACATAAACCCTACAAAACTTGCGAATTCCTAGATGCCTGGCTGAAAGAAGCCTCCAAAGACAATCTTGCTTATTGTGACTTTCTTGACAACCTGCTTTGTGAGGAAGTGGCCGCCAAAAAGAAAAAAAACATCGTTATGTGCACTTCCATGGCTATGTTTCCTTTTGTTAAGACTCTGGCAAGCTTCCATTTTTCCTTTCAACCCTCCATAGATAAAAGGAGAATCAAAGAATTAGCCACATGCCGTTTCGTAGCCAACGACGACAACGTGATCTTTCTGGGCCCTCCTAGTGTGGGAAAAACCAATCTGGCCGTGTCCCGGGACATCAAGGCCGTCACCGAAGGCTACCCCATCTCCTTTACCCGAGCCATGCCGCTGGTGGCTGCTCTATCAAAGGCCTATGCAGAAAACCGAATCGAAGAACACTTGAAGTTCTGCTGTGAACCCAAGCTGTTGATCGTTGATGAGATCGGCTATATCCCCATCGATTGCCACGGGGCGCATCTGTTCTTCCAACTCGTGTCCAGACGTTACGAAAAAGGGGCTCTGATCCTGACTTCCAACCGAAGCTTCAGCCAGTGGATTGAGATCTTTGGAGACCTGGTCATCGCTACAGCCATCCTTGATCGGGTCCCGCAACATTTCACCGTTATCAATATAAAACGAAACTCTTATCGGCTCAAAGAAAAGGCAAAGTAGGATTACTCAAACACTCAGAAACCTATCAATAAAACTGAGGGGGAAATTCAGTTCCCCTTGACAGAGTCGGGTTCCAGCATTGTCCCAGGGAGGAGCCGTTTTTTGAAGGTAATCGTAGGGATAGCGGATATGAAGGTAAGTGATGAGCCTGGGGCGATTTTGGTGACGCATTCGCTGGGTTCGTGCATTGGTCTGGCGGTGTATGATCC
>JAFDGP010000131.1 GCA_019309245.1 Deltaproteobacteria bacterium
GCCGTTGGAGGGATCCTCTGCCTTCGTGTAAAAATCCGGGGTTTCAAGATAGCGAATAGCCTCAATAATCTCCTCTGCAAAGAACGTAGCCATCCCGGCCTCCAGTGCAGGGGCCAAATAGGGGAGCCACACCTGCTCGTCCACCATCTCGGGCAGTAAAGATCGGCACCGGTCGAGGATTTCTTTCATATCCCCAATTTTCTTCACAGGAATCCCTAAAATGCCATAGATAATAGGCAAATAGTAGGCGGTATTGGGAAAACCGACTTCTTGATCAGGGCCCCATTTTTCCATGGCTTCTTCATACTTGGCTTCAGCCCGCTCCACGATGTTGTGGGCTCCACGAATTGCTGCTGAACAAATAATCTTTGACACTTTTCAAACCCCTTGTTTTTTGTAAGTCCTTTTCTGAAGCCTCTCCTAGTCAGCCATTAGCTCACCGACAAACCATCTCACCAGTTGGATGGCTTCGGGATGCCGCATTATCAATATGTCGGCACCTGCCAGCAAAAACAGAGATGCTGTCATCGCCTCCAAAAGCACTCCTCTCTTTGATGGGTCACCAAGCTTAGGAGCCTCCTGCTCGGCAATCTTTGCTTCCTTGATCTTCCAGACTTCCTTTGCCAGATTACAGACGATGGGAAATTGAAGTCGTTCATCCTCCTGGGTCAAGGCCGCCATCCGATCTCGCTCTATAACTGAATAAGAATATTCCAATCCATATCCCAAGGAGGCTACAGTGGGATCAACCAAAATACGCTCATCAGGAACACCCAGGTTTCCCAACAAAATGTTAAGCTGCTTAGCCAGATTGATATCGATAGGCGTCGAAGCCGCCACAGTATGCTGATAGGCAATGGCCGCGGCTCCGAGAGCCTTGTAGCTACTCTCCTCCACAGGGCCAAGAATTAGGCTTTCTCCAGCGCACTGCTCAGCGACCATTTTCAAGACCGACGAGTCCTTTTCCACATTGCCGCTGCCCCACACAATCACGGGGACATCAACGGCGGCTACTACTTTTTTGGTGACTTCCACGGCCTGTTCTGCCGGGGAATCTTGCGCATTGGGATCCGTACTGGCTAATTGCAAGGCCACCATATCCGCTCCATAGTCATTTACACATTTTTTTGCCCAAGCAACAGAATCGTTCAGCACATCGGCAAAATGCGTCAAAAGCGCTTCAGGCCATTCCTCAGGGGCCGCATCATAAACATCCATGGCTATAATGGGGGACCGGGGCATTTCCCCTTCAAAAAGATAGAAGGGATAGCATGTTTGTCCACCTACAATAACGGGGTGCTCCTCCTTACCTAAAGGAATTTCTTTAATCGTACCATTGTACTGAATCTTCGGTAACTCAAATGCCATTGCTACACCTCCCTAAAGCCCTACTTCGTCCAAAATCGGCGGAATCTTGCTTTCCCATCCCAGGGGCATGATGTGAACCCCATCACACAAATCCTTCATGCCTTTGATCAAACGCCCCGCAATGTTCATGCTGGCCTGTACCTTATCCTTGGCATCCTTCATCTCCTGAATCAGCGATTCCGGAACAAAGACGCCCGCCACATTCTTGTTCATAAAGCGAGCCATTCCCACGGATTTAAGGAGAATAATGCCTCCTAGAATTTTGGTATCAAGGCCCTCGACACGTTTTATGAATTTCTCGAAGATATCCAGGTCATAGACGCCTTGCGTCTGAAAGAACCTGGCCCCTGCTTCAATCTTCTTTTCCATTTTCATAATCTGCAGATCCAGGGCTGCTTCGTTATCTGCTCCTGGATTAACCACCGCTCCTGAAAGGAAATCCGGCTTTCCTTTAAGTTCATTTCCCGCCATGTCGGATCCAGAGTTCAGCTTTCCGATAGTTTCCAGAAGTGATACTGAGTCAAGCTCAAATACCGGCCTGGCTTCAGGATGATCCCCTAAACAAGGATGATCACCAGTCAATGCAAGGACATTCTTAATGCCCAAGGCCCAGGCACTTAAAAGATCCGATTGCAGGGCAAGGCGATTCCGGTCTCGACAGGTAAGCTGGTAAACAGGATCAATACCCATGTCTGTCAAAAGATGTGAAAAGGCCAGGGAACCCAGCCGCATAACCGAGCTTTGAAGATCGGTAACGTTGACCGCGTCTACCCGATCTTTTAGTATGGCGGCATCTTCCAACAAATGACTGACGTCGGTTCCCTTGCCGGGCGCCACCTCGGCTGTAACCACAAATTTTCCAGACTCCAAAGCTTGTTTCAATCCCATAGCGACACCTCTCTTAGGTGGATTCCACTGTCATCAAGTCCTCTCGAACCACCTTATCCGGATGAATCGGCCAGTCTTTGACCTGTGGCTTCTCTTTAAGATAGTGCAACATGTTCAGACGCTTCATTGCGTGATATATCTCCTGCCATGCACAAGGCCGGTCTTTGGACACCTCACATTTTCCCCCTGAGGCACCTCCACATGGTCCATTCAGCAGGCCCTTGGCACAACGGGTCACAGGACAGATGCCTGCCGTTCTTCCCAGGATGCAGTCCCCACAGGCCATACAGACCTCCGCCCACACGCCACGTTCAACCGCTCTGCCGATGAACTTCGTATTCAATGCGGGGAAAATGCGTGTATCAGGAAAAACTTTCGCCAGCGTCTGAACCCCGGCCCCGCAGGCCAACGAAAGAACGGCATTGCAACCCTTAATCTTGTCTGCGATAGGCTCGATGAACTCGATCTCACACTGCCGGGCAATGGCGTCCTCAACGACCTCCCCCTCATCCCCAGACATTGTTTTCTTCATTCGAATAAGAGACGCAAGCTCTTCCACCTGACGCTGTCCACCAGTAAAGCACATGGCCGAACACGTCTCACATCCCAGGACAAGCAAAGATCCACAGCCTTTTATCATCTCTTCGATCTCATCCAGGCCTTTGCGAGTGAGAATGATCATTGTTTCTCTCCTTATTCCTCGTTCTCGACAACCACTGCAACGGATTCATTTCATGGGATTCGGACCCAGGTCGGAAACTATCTCCATAAGCTCTTCAACCTGCTGTTTGTCAACAAGTCCTTGCTTTGGCATCTCTACAAATAAAAGACGCCTGCCATCAAGGCCCAATGCGTCAAGCATAACTTTAGCATTTTCTACGCGTCGTTCGACGCTCTGCCTTGCATCTGGAAAAGGGTCGCTTTCAACAGGGCATCCAGCAAGAATGACTCCATCGGCCCCGAGTTCAAAACTTTTAAAAATATCTGATGTATCTATCCTTCTCAACCCATAAACCATAACGGGAGCGACAGATGGATAATTTTCTTTTAAATTTCTTATGTCACCTGGGCCAAAGTTGCCGTAATAATCAAAGAAACCGATCACCATAGGATTGTGGGAGTCACTCAAAGCTTCCCGAACTTGGGACATCACGTATCCCCGGGGTTGAAGCTCAATGTCTATAGCCTGTACCGGGCACTCGAGGACGCACACGCCACAGGCCTGACAGGTAAAACGATCAATGGTAATTTCTCCCATCTTTGTCGTGGCAGGCGCACCAACAGGGCAGGTTTGGACACAATTCAAGCAGGATATGCATTTTTCTTTATCTATTGTTGCCCCTAAATAGCAATGAAGACATCTGAGTGCTTCACCAATGGCCAGATTCTCTGAGAGGACCGACTCCACTTCGTCAAAGCTTTTAACCCGGTCGGCAACCGGAACACTGATTGTCTCACATCTCGGAAATTTCCTGGTCTTTTCGACAACAGTTGAAGATAACTTTTCCGGCGGTACACTTTCATTTGACCGTACTACCGGAATCGATTCCCCTTTCAAGTAGGCATTGATCGAAACGGCTGCCTGCTTTCCGGCAGCAATTGCTTTAATAGCCGTTGCCGGCCCTGTCACGGCATCACCTCCGGCAAAAACACCAGACCGGCTGGTTGAAAGCGTGCCAGGGTCCGCTATGTGGATCGCCTTCCCTTTTTTAGCGAGTTCGAGGTCATGGGCCGGGAAACTCGAGTCAAGAACTTGTCCAATCGCCGCAACAACCATGTCCACATCAAGGCTAAACTCAGAGCCCGGTACGGGCTGGGGGGATCTTCGTCCGCTGGCATCAGGTTCTCCAAGCTCGTTTTTCACGCACCTCAGAGATGACACCTTTTTGTTTTCCCCCCGTATCTCCACTGGCGAGGTCAGATAAGTCATCTGCACGCCTTCTCGAATTGCTTCTTCAATCTCTTCCCGTGCAGCAGGCATCTCTTCCATGGATCTGCGATATACAACATGCACCGTTTCAGCCCCCATGCGGACCAGGCTGCGGGCCGAGTCGATAGCCGTGTTCCCCCCACCAATGACAGCCACCTTCTTTCCGACCTTAGGCTTTTGGCCTTGATTGACTGCTCTCAACAACGCAACGGCAGACACGACACCTTCCAAGTCCTCCTCACCAGCAATGCCCAATTTGCGGTCCTCATGGGCTCCAACCGCAACAAACACAGCCTCGTAGCCCTGCTCAAATAAATCGGAGATTTTGACATCCTCACCAATTCGAATCCCCGGCTTTGTCTCAATGCCAAGATCCGTAATAGTCTGTATCTCTTCGTCCAAGACAGCCTTTGGCAGGCGATATTCAGGCACGCCTACCCGTAGCATGCCCCCGAGGGCGGGCAAGGACTCAAAGATCGTCACGTGATGGCCAAACAGGGCCAGGTCATGGGCAGCCGAAAGCCCTGCAGGCCCGGATCCAATGATGGCAACTTTGTGTCCTGTTGGCTTCACGGAGACCACTTCTTTGTACTGGTCTTTCCAAGAACTGTCTGCAGCGAAACGCTTCAAAGCAGCGATGGCAATTGGATTGTCAATCTGTCCTCTTTTGCATACTGTCTCACATGGATGGGTGCAGATACGGCCGCATGTACGGGGCAAGGGATTTTGCCTTCGAATAGAAATCAGCGCCTCTTTAAATCGCCTTTCAGCAATCAATTGAACATACTCCCGCACATCAGTTTGAATAGGACAGGCCAACTTGCATGGAGGATAATCTTCCTGTTCTCTATTAGCTCTAATGTCCATTCTTATTTCGCCCTTTTGAGCCTTGCCAGTTTGGAAACTTACGCCAGCGTCCATTGTTTGACGAACCATTCATGGTTTTGCCGCTTTGTAAAAAGAGCTACCAGCCACGTTATAGTCGCAAAGATCGATAAATATTGCTTTTGAGGACTGTCGGCCATGTTGTTGCTGTTCTCAAGCCCGAAGGGCGCAAAGGATGAAAACACGAAAGACTCAATGTCTTTTATTTCGTGCTTTCAATCTTTCGTGTCCTCGTGGTTATCTTTTAACGTTTTTTGTCCCAAAATTTGAACCAAGTTTCTTAAGAGGGTTCACAATCCGCCAATTACTCCCCAACAGGCAGTGACACAATAAAAGTCGTCCCCTTTCCAACCTTGCTTTCCACATGGATTGAACCGTTATGTGCGTCCACAATCCCCTTGACAATAGACAAACCAAGGCCGGAGCCTGATATCCTTCTTGTCTGTTCTGTCTTGATTCGGTAAAACTTCTCAAAAATACGGTCAAGATCTCCGGGGGGAATTCCAATACCGCTGTCTACAACCTTAAACCTGATATCCCTGCCGGCCTGGTTCAAGGAAATCTCTATGTTCCCCCCTTTAGGTGTATATTTGATGGCATTGCTGATGATATTAACAAAAATTGCTTCCATACCGCCCCGGTCCCCACTGAATGGGGGTAGTCCGGAGGCGATTTGTGTATTAATCACCACCTCTTTGTCTCTGGCAGACGGACGCATCAGTTCAATGGTTCGCTGCAATATCTTACTGCAGTCCAGGCTTTCAATCCTCTGGATAGACTTACCCTCCTCTATACGTCTGTAATCCAGGAGATCGTTGACCAGCGTAATCATTCCCTTGGTCTTGTCTTTTGCCTTTGCCAAGAGTTCTCTCTGTTTATCTGTCAATTCACCGGCCAAACCGTCATGCACCACCGATATTTGCATAAGCAACGAACTCAAAGGGGCCTTGAGCTCGTGGGAAACCATAGACAAGAAATCGGCTCTGAGTTTATCCATAGCAGTGACCTTAGTCACATCGTGAAATAGAGCCACAGCCCCAATCGGGGTCCCTGCCTCATTACGCACAGGATCCACATGGACCCTCAGGGTCTTGCCTCCAGCTTTTATGATCGGCTCTTCGCCAGACATCAATGTTGCCAGGGAATCGTCCGCCCTTATGGCTCGCATAAAGAAGGACAACAAATCGTCCGACTTTATGCATGAAGACACAGGACGACCATGATCCTTCTCTTTCGTTAAATCAAACAGTCTGGATGCTTTTTCATTGAATAAGACAATGTTTGTTTGCCAGTCAGTAACAACAAACCCGTCGGTCAGACTGTTTAAGATAGCCAGAAAGTTTTCATCATGCTTCACCTCCGTCAGGGCGGCTTGCCGTTCTCTTCGCAACACGCCGAGCTGGCGTTTTAGCCTGAACACCTCAATGGCCCGATGGACCTTAACCAAAAACCAATCCGGGCTAAAGTCCGCCTGGATACAATCGTAAGCACCGGATCGCATGGCCTCAACTGCTTCGCTTTCACACTGCTCTGATATGGTCAATATCACAATCTCTCGTCTGGCTTTCTGCAAGGTCTCGATGAGTATCATGCTCCCATCATTGGGCAATCCAAGGGACAAAAGCATGAGATCCACATCAGCGGGATGTCTCCGAATGATGTCCAGTGCCTCTTCCGTGGACTCTGCCGTTCGAATACTGTGTCCCTCATTGAGAAGAAGTTCCCGGCATTTCTGCATAACGGCGATATCGTTTGCCACAACCAGCACGTGAATGGTCGGTTTTATCAACATGGGATGGCTAATCCTTGTCAAAAAAAGACGCTATCCGTCGTGCCAGTTCTTCAGGATCAACAGGCTTGGCAATGTAGTCGTCAGCCTCGGTCATAAGTCCCATATGTTTAGTGTAAACCGTTTTAAAAAACGTCTTGTCCACGCCTGTCAACAGGACAACCGGGATCCTGCTCAGATCCGAATCCGCCTTCATCACGACACAAACATCATATCCGTTCATCTCAGGCATCATCACATCCAAAATAACCAAATCAGGCCTGTCACTT